>NZ_JAUBSF010000025.1:0-76217 GCF_036704615.1 Microcoleus sp. K4-B3 | reverse complement strand
CAGCAAAGAACTTACCGAATTGAGTTTCAAGCTACTACTGTAGTTTGGGCTCATTAAACTTTTGTCAGTCAATCAGCATCTGCGGTCTAAACAAGAGATTTTTTTAACCGCAGATGACAAGGGATTGACGCTGATTCACGTAGATTAAGAGAAGAGATATATGAATAATGCCGATGCGAACAGACTTGATATGACCCAGATATCAGAAGGCGGTAGGAGTTTTTGATCGATGCACCTCGATCGCACCCTGTTATCCAATTATTGAACAGGTCGAACTTAAAATCCATTCATAAATTCAGAATCTTAAATTCATAAAAGTCATAATTATAGACAACCTGCTTGATACTGCATAATTGTTACAGGAATTTTGAATAAAGTTTTAGCTAATTGAGACAAACCGAACTTGAATTTAAGCGACTGCGGCAATTCTTGCCATCCAGCTTCTACGAAGCCAAAGCGAGTATAAAATGATGCGAGTCGCTTTCCCAAACATTCTAAATATAGCGGTTCTGTAGCTTGTTGAATTAAATATGTTGTGAGGTAGCTTCCCAAACCTCGATCGCGCCAATCTTTCGCTACCACCAAACTGCCCAATTCTTGCGCGCCCGCAAAGTTTCGCAACTGTCCGCAAGCTGCCAATTTTCCCTCACATTCGATGACCCAGAATTGCTCCCAGCGCAACTGAGTTGGGTCGAGTTTGGCGATCCACACTAACATTCTAATTGATTTGATGTCTTGAGCACAGGCCGGGCGGATGGCGCATTCAGACGGCAACGAAAAAAAACTTTCATTCATTATGATTCCCTAAAATGAGCTTTAGTAAATTTATTGTTATTTTCCGAGTCGAGTTCCATATGGTGTATTTAAGTATAACTGCTGTCACTAGAAATTATACCAGCTAGCCGCTTCAAAATGCGAAAAACTTCGTAAAGTTCATTTCCGGGATTCGCAATATCGAAAAGTTTAGAGACGGCATACTGCGGTGTGTCTCGTTTGGTCATTTTGATAAATCGAAAGCTGCTACCATTTGTCAGAAGCCCAAATGTTACTGGTTCTGAGCTGGGGTCATTCAGCATATAAAATAGTAACTGAGGAAGCCCAGCTTCAACGGAATATTGAGAGCGTTTGGCTTCGATCGCAACTACCCAAAAAGATTTCAGCAATAGCAGGACATCGATGCTACCCCTGACAATTGTATCTTCATCTTCAATAGTCAGTTCTACTGATTTTTCTGCCTCTATGTGAAAGGGAGTCAAGTAGAAATCTGCTAAAAATAGCAAGGGAGCCAGTACCACCATTTTTACGGTATCTTCCAGCATCGCGTACTTGACACTGTTGATATAACCTGCTTTTACGTTGTCGATCGCTCGCTTTTTGTCATCGCTAATTTCCGGTAAATCGTCAATCCACTCCCGGAAGAATTGCTCGTCTTCACAAAGTTTAAAATTAAATTTTGTTTCGACATCTAGCAGGGTCAGTGTTTTGGCTTGAATGCTTTGTGTCATAGTTTTATCTAGTTATTTATTAGTTGATACGTATTGTAGCATATCAACTGTCGATCGCCTCCCACAAAACCTCCGCGCCCAACCGCACCGGATCGGTACAAGGCAATCCCGTTTCTGCTTCAACTTCAGCTATTGCTAACAGCGCATCTGCCTCATTTAAGTGATGAGTGTTGAGGGCGATGGCGCTCACTTTTCCCCCTGCAAAAGCACCCGCAGCAGCGGCTACCATTTCGTACAATTCAACCACTTTTGATAACCTGGGAATTGATACGTGCGGGTGATTGCGAATGCTAGTTTGTCCGGCTCTGTGGGCTAAAATTAAGTGAGTTGGCTGCGAACCCCGCAACAGCGGCAGAGTCGCCGTCGAACCCGGATGCAATAGCGAACCTTGCCCTTCTACGTGCAGAATATCGCATTCAGAACCCAATTTTATCGCCATTTGTTCGACAGCACCAGCCGCGAAATCAACTCGCACTGCATCCAAAGGAATGCCTTCATTTCCGATCATTAAACCAGTTTGTCCGGTTGCCAAAAATTTGGAATGCAAACCCCGCTGCAAGCAAATGCGATTGAGTTCCAGACTGGTTGACATTTTGCCAACACTCATATCTGTGCCGACGGTTAACACGCGGCGACAACTTAATTTAGCAGCGGCGGCAGAGGCGATCGCACCGACAGATTTCGGTTCCTGACGCACGTCCCAAATCCATTGATTTTCGGTTAACGGAACTGTTATCAAAGGTGCAAGTTTCGCGTGCAAACCGTTGACAACTGACAAACCTGCTGCTACCGCTTGATTAATTTCTGGCAGCCATTCCGCAGGCAAAACACCGCCGGAAGGAGCGATACCAATTAGCAGAATATCCGGCGCAAATTGCAGTGCTTCTGCAAGGGAAGCAACTATCGGTACTTGTTGAGGAATGCCCGTTAATTCAGGTAAAGATTGTCCGGCACATTGGCGGTCTATTACTGCTACAATTTGTGCTTCGCTGTAGCGCAAAAATGCTAAACCTGTTTTCCCGGAATTGCCGAGAATTCCCTCGTGGAACAAGATAGCAACTTTGCGATTTTGGATGGGATAGTTTTTAGTCATTGATTCACTTTTGATACGGGCGATTTTAGATTTTAGCTTCAATCTAAAATCTAAAATCTAAAATCTAAAATCGATTGGGTGTTAGCTGTGATTTGGGTTCAGGGTAAGATCATTCGGATCTTCTCCCAATTCTCGCAATCTGGCCTCTAGTCGCGAGGCTCGCTGGCGTTCCTGTTCCGCTTGCTGTTGAGCGGCTTCGGCTTGTTGTTGAGCGGCTTCGGCTTGCTGTTGAGCGGCTTCGGCTTGTTGTTGAGCGGCTTCGGCTTGTTGTTGAGCGGTTTCCGCTTGTTGTTGAGCGGCTTCCTCCGGCAACAAAACTAAATTGCCAGATTCATCGAAAAAACGCACCCAAGTCGCTGTTTCTCGATCGACAATTCCTTCCCAAGTACCCAACCAAAAACCTAACGTTTCGCACCACAGCCAACCCCGCTCGTTGGGCACTAACGGCTGATAACGCAGGGTGGCATCTAAACGCCATCCTTGCAAAGAATTCGGCTCGAAAGGATCGAAAACAAAGTAATCAGGAGTTCTAAAAACCTGCTCGTAAATATCCTTTTTTTTGCCTGTATCCTGATTTGCCGTTGACGGCGACAGCAGTTCCACAATGACATCCGGGTAACGTCCGTTTTCTTCCCAAACTACCCAGCCTTGTCGGGAAGTATTGCTGTCAACACCCAACACAGCGAAAAAATCCGGGCCTCGGAAATCCTGATTCCGAATCTGTTTAGCGCTGTAATAAATAAACATATTGCCACCGACAAAAAAATCGTTCCGGTTAGCTAAACCTTGTTCTACGGAACGGATTAAAACGGTCATTGCTATACGGTGGCGGTTGCTTTCCATTTCTGCACCATCATCAAAAATTAAATCAGTCGGTGGCTTGTGTTCTTCAAAGAAAATCTTGGCTTCTGTATCAATTTGCTCTCCTATTGATTCCACTGGCATCATAGTATCTCCAGATGTGTTTTGAGCGATACTTCTATTCTACAATGTCAATTCGCCGCACTCCCAATCCCGATCGCGCGTTTGGCAGCAAACACCCATTTTCGACGATCGCACCGGTGAAAGGATCGTCTAATAAATTTAAGTGACTGTCCAAATCCAAATAGTCAGCTAGCGGTGAAAGTTGTGCTGCTGCTGTATTTGCGATCGCGCTATCTGAATAGCAGCCGAACATTACTTGCAAATTGCAGGCTTTTGCTGTGTGAATCATCCGCATTGCTTCGGTCAATCCGCCTGACTTCATCATTTTGATATTGATGCCGTGGACGCAGTGCGCTAACTTGGGTATATCGGAACTATTAAAGCAACTTTCATCAGCAAAAATTGGCAGGGGCGATTGACGGTACAGTTCTGAGAATTCATCCATATCGGCGACGGGTGAAAGCGGCTGTTCGACATAATTTATCTGGTATTTTTCCAGCCAGCGACACATTTCGATCGCGCTGGTCAAACTCCAACCGCCGTTAGCATCAACACTAATTTTAAGGTTAGCTGGTGCTTCATCTAGCACTGCTATTAACATAGCTTTATCGGCTTCGATTCCTGCGGGATTTCCTAATTTAACCTTAACGGCGCGGTATTTGATGCTTCCTGGATCTGTAGCATCTTTGCTAAACCAATCGCGCACTCTTTCTCTTGCACCAGACGGCGAATTAATGCCGATTGTGACGGAGGTGGCGACGATACGCGATCGATCTAATCCCCACATTTTCCACAGCGGCAAGCCTGCTTTTTTCCCCAGCCAGTCGTGCATTGCCATGTCGATGCCGGCGCGGGCGGCTGAGGGTAAGTTGACCTCTGTTAATACTTGGGCGATTTTTTGGCGATCGAATGGAGTAAACTTTTCTAGCAGCGGTGCAACTTCCTGCAATGCGGCTAGCAGAATTTCGGTAGTTTGGGGCCGAGAACCTGTGGAAAACGGCGAAGCTTCTCCCCAGCCTTCGATGCCTTCGTGTTCTAGCTTCACCCATAAATTGGTACTTTGGGCTGTTGTACCGCGGCTGATGGTAAGGGCAAACCGCTTGCGGACAGTGAAGGTTTCAATTTGAACGTGCATTGTCAGTGATTGGTTATTTTTTGTAGATAAAAATCCGAGGTCGCGGATTGCGCCGCTCTTGCGATTTGTAACTTTTTACTTTATAGTTTGATTTTGCTTGTTCTAGCTTATCAAAAACTTGATGAAATTCCTTATTTCTGTTTCGCCGAAGAGAGTTGCTTTCTCTCTCAGCATTTGGGTGTTCTTCTTTGCTGTTGCTGGTTGCATCGTACAAGTTCTGCGGTACGGTTTTAACTATCAAGAACGCTGGATTAATTTGTTTAATTTAGACAGAGAAATAAATTATCCTTCGTGGTACTCATCATTTACTTTGTTGTTTTGTGCGATTTTGCTAGGTATTATTGCTAGTGCTAAGAAGAAGCAGGGCGATCCTTATTTTGGGCACTGGAAAGCGCTGGGGTTTATGTATGTATTTTTTTCTTTAGATGAAATCTTGAGTCTGCACGAAATATTAATTATTAACGACTTGCGAAAGGCACTGCATTTAGGGGGATTTTTTTACTTCATTTGGGTAATTCCGGGGGCGATTTTTGTTGTGGTTACTGCACTGGCTTATCTCAAGTTTCTCCTGCACCTACCCCGGAAAACAAGGGACTTTTTTTTACTAGCAGGCAGTATATATGTCGGTGGAGCACTTGGCATGGAAATGGTTGGTGGCTATTATGCAGATGCGCTAGGCCAGCGAAACTTGATATACGGTTTAATGGTTTCTGTTGAGGAAATTTTGGAAATGGTAGGGGTGATCGTATTCATCTACGCCCTGCTATCTTACATCGGTTCCCATCTTGAAGATATTGATGTGCGCTTGAAGATAGTGGATAATCAAGAGAGGTAAAGCTGACGATCGACCAAGATTATTAGGGCGGTTAAAATCAGAGACATTATGACTATCTACTTCTACACCACTGGCAGCGAATACGGCTGTTTTTCTAATTTTTCCAGTCATGGATTCGAGTTGGACGGAGAATATTGGTCAACTACTGAGCATTATTTTCAAGCACAAAAGTTTCCCGCAACGGCTGACTGCGACCAAATTCGCCAAGTAAAAACGCCCAAAGATGCAGCAAAAATGGGACGAGAGCGATCTCGTCCCCTCCGCAAAGATTGGGAAGAAGTAAAAGATGATATCATGGGAAAAGCCGTACTCCGCAAATTTGAAACTCATCCCGAAATTAAAGAAATTTTACTAGCTACTGGCGATGAGGAAATAGTCGAAAATGCTCCTAGTGATTACTATTGGGGTTGCGGTCAAGATGGCAGCGGCAAAAATATGTTGGGACAGATTTTAATGGAAGTAAGGGAGATTTTGCGAAAACGCACGTCAGAGTAAAACAGAACTTAAATTTCCCAAACTAAAGCAGGACTTATTTAATCCTAAGTCCTGCAATGCTCCTAAGCGAGCATTTCCTCAATTTTCTTAAACACTGAACTTAAAAATCGGTCTGAGCAACTGTCAAAACCTGTGCCAATCTCGTCAGGCTGTTCTAGTAGAGGGTTTCGCCTCTCCTCAGAGACTGCGAAGCAGGGGAAACGGTAAAAACCCTGCACCACTTTTTTTGTTTTAACAACTACTCTTAACCGGAATTAACTTTTATCGTCGCAAGTACAGCATTATTAACCACTCGCCTCCCGGACACCGTTCTCCTGAGGTTGGCGATTCACAGGTAAAACAGCAAAACACCTGTTCTGGTTAAAGTTTGTTTTTTATTTATGCTGTATCTTTCTATTGTGTGCGATTTGTCCAAAGTGTTAGCTGTTGTACAGAATTCTTTACATTTTTTGCCCCGATCGCCTTTTGTTAAGAGGGAAGGAAAGGCACTTGTTTAATTTTTGACCTATTGGCGTACTGTCGCGGTTATTTGCCGCATTAGCTGTTGAATTCGGTTAAATTCTTTCTGTTCTTCGCTTAGCATTGCATTGTCGATCGGCGGACGCATATCCCACTGCAATTCGGACAATAACAACAAACAGCCAGCCATAATTATGCCTGTGGTTAGATATTGCCAAGGTGCAACAAATGTTAATACAGGTATGCTAAATAAATGAGTTAGTCCAATCAGGAGAAAAGTGCGCGATCGCAAACCGAGTCCCGTACAAAAATAGCCGATCGCGCTCAACCCCAACCACAAATCGCACAGATGCAGCAACAAACCTCCCCAACCGGCAAAAATACTGCAATCCGTTAGAACCAAACCAGTTATCATCAAAATCGCCCAACAGTAAAGAATCCAGCTAACTCGCTCGACTTTTACCCAAAACAAAGTCAAAACAGCCATTCCCGCAGTGCCAATTAGAGTCACTGTTGACCACAGAATCGCCTGAAAGCTCCAACTGATCGGGACAAACTGAGCCGTAAAAAAAATACCGGCCGTCACCAAACCCCAAAGCAGAAAAGTTTGGTCGATGCGGGTATAAAGTCCTGAGAAAAGAGTAATATTTCCAATTTGCCAGCGGAGTTGTAACAGGCCTTCGCGGTCTTGTACGTCGAGATGTTCCTGTTTGCAGCGGATTAGGGGTTCGGAGGCGTTGAAAAAGGTCATCCAGTGTTGGGGAAAGTATGAAGTTTTGTGTATTGTAACAAGTCTTAAAGCATATTTTTCAGATTTTTTCTTGTTCCCCGGCTCTGCCTGGGGACGTAGATTTGGAGGTTCTGCCTTCCGCAAGTCTCAAAGCCCCCCGCGAGTCTGAGACAAGCGAGGCAGAGCCTCTGGATATCGGTTCCCAGGCAGAGCCGGGGAAGCAGTTAACAGTGGAGTGCTATTTTCAAACAATTTTATCGCTGTTTGTCAATAATTAAAAAATGATTTGTCCTTAATTAAAAAATAATGGGCTGATCTATTTCAACAGCATTACCGTCAGGATCGAGACAAGTGAAGTGAACCCATCCTTGCTTCTCAGAAGTCGGCTTCAAAATTTTAGCTCCAACTTGGCATACATTACTGTAAACCACCTCTAAAGATTCAACTTCTATACAGATAGTCTGTCTCATGTCTGAAGTCAAACTATCTGATGAGACTCGCTGTTTTTTAACTGGATCTAACGGAACTAAAACAATATTCCCACATTTTACCAAATAATTTGATTCTTTCTCGACTCTTAACCCTAATACCCTTTCATAAAAAAAACGCGATTTCTCCATGTTCCGCACTCGTAGTTTCACTGCCATATTAGTTACATCGACTTTTTGCAACTCTGTTTCACCTATGCTTTTAGCAGGAAGGTCAATATGAACTGTTTCCTTTGTTGTGAGGATTTTTTCAGGATTCAACCGGGAAACTTTCTTCACATACAAAGACTGACCGTCAGTAGCAGTCAACTTCCAAGAAACTGCTACTGTCGTTTTAGATAAAGATTGATGGTTGAGGAGTGCAGATGTTTGTACTTCCCTGCCATCTAAAAATAGAAACATATCACCAATTTGTGACCTTTCTAGCTTTTCTATGAGAGAAGCAAGATGCGATTTTGTAATTTGGGTGTCATCGTAATTTTTGTCTTTAACCAGAGTTTCTTTACTACTTAAAACTTCTGCGATTTTCATGAGATAACGAGCATCCTGAACTTGTTCTGCATTGTTTCCTAACCATTCTATTCCTGCCAAAGCACCAAGTATACCCCCCGTCATTGATGCAACAGTATCGGTATCAGCACCGCGAGCAAATCCAGCTTCTACAATACCGTGAAATGGATCGGCAGCATAACGTGATGCCAGGAAGATAGAAGCAGCAGCGGTTACTGTTCCAGAACCTTTTATACTTTGATTAAAACATCCTAATTTAGTAAGTATTTCTTGTTCAACAGAAAGTGCACCATGCTTCATTCCCTCCTGACATTGTTCGAGAAGTTCCAGCATTTCTGTAACAGTTTTTTGCCAAATTTCTTCATATTTTTCGCCATTTAGCTCAAAAACTGAAGGTCTCCAACTTGGGAAAATATTATCCAAATCTGGCAGTTTTGACCACGAGTTAACTGCCGACAATACTTGCTCAATAATTTCACCGTATTTGAGAGTACCTGTTTTTTGAAACGCCACCCAGACGGCAAAACCGTAAGCAAGTGCTCCAACTAAAGCTCTAGGATGACCGTGAGTGCATACACCATTAGCCACAATATTTTTAGCAATATTTCCAAAATTTGTATCGGTTGCACCTAAAAAACAGTGTGGCATGATTCGCATCGCTACACCATTACCGCCAGCATCAAAATACTGCTTCTTATTCTTTTCAATCGAAGACCAAGGTTCTTGTCCGGCGAGCCATAGTTGTGCTGCTCTTTTTGTCGCTCCACCACCTCCCCGTTCGTAACGAGTCCAGGTGGGCAACTCCTTTTTGATAAAGTAATGCCACCACTTTTCGCCGTGCAGTAAACTTCTGGCCGTGCATAGTATTAATTGGGTATCGTCACTGTATTCCCCTGCAAGAATTACCTCTTCATGCGGGTAATATTGACCACCAGATTTCCGCACCCATTTTTGAAATCCATTTGATGATTCTGTAGCAGCATTTTTATTATCAACTCTCTTCGCCTCTGGTTCCTGCGGCCAACCTAGTGCATCGCCAACTGCTGCACCAAGGAATGCACCTTGTCCTTTGGCTATTAAGGAAATCCTATTTAGGTGGTAGCGGTTATCATTGTTCATGCTTCTTTCCTTTGTGTTCAACGTGTTTCTTGGGGTCGTTTACCCGAACTAATACATTGGCTTAATTTGTACTTTTCAAACAGGGTTGGTGCAATTACAAAATTGAATCTATCTTCCGGCACACGTAAAAGACTAAGGCGTGCAGCTTCGTTTTTTGCCTGGGTGTGAGTTTGTACTGCGACCGATAAAATATCTCCTATACTAATTGTGTCTGGTATTAAAACTTCAGCCTGGTTATCTGTAGGACAGCAAGCTAAATGAGTGTTAGAACGGGTAAAAGTTTGGTTAGAAGCTCCAGGGACAGATTGAGCAAACATGGATAAGAATGCCTCCTTACCTTCTCCAACACGGTTTCCATAACCAGATGCAGCATTTCGCGGACAGAATCGAGTACCGGGCAACCAGAGGTACTTAGGGTTGATGAACAAGATTACCCAATCCTTAAATAATTCATCTTTGGACTTTGCCTGGTCGAAATACCAGGCATTAGGATATTCAATTGAACAACAGATGTAATTTTCATGCCGATCTAATCGCTGAAGATCCGTGGGTGTGAAAACACTACGTTCATCTGTCTGTAACTTTTTTGTCGCTAAAATTCCCGTTGTTCCAGTCAAAATATGAACCAGGTTGCGCGACGGGGTAAAATGACATAGCCGCGTTATTACTCGACGTTCTACCTCTTGCTTAATCGTTTCTATCATAGTGACACTTTTAGGTAAAGGCTCTCATCAGTTGGCAGAAGGCGCGTAAGTTCTCCGCTATAAGTTATGATTAAACGACTTCTAGCTCGCGTAACTCCCACATAAAGTAAACGTCCAGCTTTAGCCATTGCATCCGTCTCGCCAAAAGCTGTTACTTCTTTAGGATCTGGCAACAGTTGATTGTTGCAAAATGGCAGTATAACCGTACCGAACTCAAGCCCCTTTGCTGAATGATAAGTTCCGCAATATTGGATACCCTGTTCTGTTTTCCATGCTTTGATATCTAAATCTAGATTTACTAGATTAACACTTCTCTGAAGCTGCCGAATAATCCTATCTGCATAGTGGCCATCACGTACTAGAATTGCTACACTCTGGGTTCTTGCTATCTCTGAAGCTTGTTGAACAATAAAGGTGATTTCCTGCTGAATAGATGCGAACTTAACAATAGTTGGGCGTGGGCCATCAGCATTTGGAGAAACTGGTTCAACGAGATCGCGCACATCTCTAAAGTATGGCATTTCAGAAATTGCCAGACCTAACTTGGCAATTTGCTTAGTATTTCTGTAGTTTTCTTTAAATTCCCATGGTTTTGTGATGTTTAATCCCGCCTCCCGCCAAGACATACGATGTCCGTAAATCTGTTGGGCAACATCTCCGAAGAATGTCAACGAACCATTTGGAGGAATAGCTTTAGCTAGAGATCGAATCATTTCTGGAGAAAAATCTTGCCCCTCATCAATTATGATATGTCGGTAGCGACGTGGCGACCGATCTGCATCTAATTCTGCACAAACAGCACTAGCCAAATTATCCCAATCATACTGCATACCTAATTGTTGGCGGAGCTTACTATAAGTTTGGTATATTTCAAACATTAGCTCCCGCTCGCTATATTCTATTCGAGTGCCAATATGTCCCACAGTGTGAAAATTTTGATAATCTTCTAATGAAGTAATACCGTGTTGGATTATCCACTGAATTTCTTCTGAAAACACTTGCAAACGATTGTTTAAGAGCCAATTTTGTCCGTGTTTCCGTGAAACTGTTTCCACCGCTTGCTTAACTAACTCCTCGCGTCGCTCGGGGTCAAGAATCGACTTTCTTGATAGCTTGCCACGAGATGCCAGATAACCTCTGGCAAATTTGTGGTAGTTTTCGATGACAACATCAGCAAGTTGGTCGTCTTGAAGGCGTTTTAGGTAAGAAACCAAAGTGTTATTAAATGTAACTAAAAGCGTCTTTCCGAAATGCTCTGTCGTGGAACTTGCCAGATAAGCCGATCGTAAAATGGCAAGAGTTGTTTTGCCGCTGCCAGCAGTTCCTAGCACAGCTAAGTGTCCTTGTGGGGGCAGGTAGAGGACTTCTTTTTGGCGACCTATTGCTCTAGGTAAACTCATTTTTTATCCATGACCCTTGTTGTAGTATGCTGATAGTGATTATACATAATCTTTGCACCAAGTTACTTCTATCGAGTGAAATTGCAAAACTTTGTAACAAGTTTTACTTAAACACAATTATAGCATAGTTGATTTTAAAATCAAAGTTAAAATTATAGTGTCTCATTAAATCATCAGTTGCAGTTATATTTTTGATGACGATTTACTTTTAGATCGCTCGCGGCCACTACAGATGTCTCTTTAACTTTTCTTACCATAGCTTTGAGTTAGATGGAGAAAACTGGCTAACTACCGAGCATTACTATCAAGCCCCAAAAATGCTAATACGCCTCATTTTGACCAAATTAGTCAGACAAAAATATGTTAAGACTTACGATCGTGAAAGTGCGGTAGAGACTGCTGTGAAAGTGCACGCAAGACTAAAAAAAAACTCCCATAGGCAAGAGTATATCAACTAAGAAGAACGCAATTTATTATAACCTTTGGTGTCAACCAAACCACAACAAGCTGAAAAATCAACTTTAGAGTAAAATAGAAATTGATGCTACTAGCAATGGAGTCATCCCCATGACAGCAACAATTCCCACTCAAACTTTGCCAGAAATCATCTACCCAGACAGCGACGGAAAACCCATGTCTGACAACACGAAACAGTTCCAATTAATCGTAAAAATTCAAGGCGGAATAGATGCCTTATTCAAAGACAACGAAAATGTTTTTGTAGCAGGTGATTTGCTGTGGTATCCCGTCGAAGGAGATAACAAAACTCGCCAAGCACCTGATACTATGGTAGTCTTTGGCAGACCCAAAGGTGACAGAGGTTCCTACCAACAGTGGCTTGAAGATAATATTGCGCCGCAAGTTGTATTTGAAATCATCTCCCCCGGCAACCGCATGACAGCAATGTTTAAGCTGTTTAAGTTCTACGATAATTATGGAGTCGAAGAATATTATGTCTACGATCCGGAGGATAATGAGTTCATGGGTTGGCTACGAAGTGACGGAGAACTCAACTATATTGAATCAATGGAGGGTTGGGTAAGTCCGCGTTTGCAGACACGTTTTGAAACTGCATCGGGAGACTTGGAAATTTATCGTCCTGACGGACTGAAGTTTTTGTCTTATGTGGAGTTGTCAAGACAAATGGAACAAGCGCAGCAACAAATGGAACAAGAACGACAACAAATGGAACAAGAACGACAGGAGAAAGAGTTAGTACAGCAAAAAGCCGATCGCCTTTCAGAAAAACTCCGAGAAATGGGCATAAATCCAGAGGACATTTGAGATTATAATAGTCCTCGAATCGCGGGCGATCGGAAAATGGGTTTTTCACCAAATCTGCGGGCTGTAACGCGTCTTATCGTAAAAAACCCGGTTTCTAGGTCTCCATATCTTAACCATGCAAAATCCCCGCCAAATAGCTTTTCTCGCACTCCGCGAAGTCCACCGCCGCGGTGCATTCGCAGATGCCGCACTCGATCGCGCTTTCCGCAATTCTGAACTCAACGACCTCGATCGGCGTTTAGTGACAGAATTAGTTTACGGTAGCGTCAGGAGAATGCGATCGATCGACTTTATCATCGACAAACTAGCAACAAAGAAATCCTCCCAACAACCGCCAGAACTCCGCACCATCCTACATTTAGGCTTGTATCAACTCGAATATCTCAACCAGATTCCCCCCTCCGCCGCCGTCAACACCACCGTTCAACTAGCAAAAGAAAACGGATTTTCAGGACTTAGCAGTTTTGTCAACGGTTTGTTGCGACAATACATCCGTTTAACCCCCCCAACCCCCCCTTACCAAGGGGGGGCTAAGAGTGTTCCTAATTTCCCTCACCAAGTAGAAGCTAAGAGTGTTCCTAATTCCCCTCACCAAGCAGAAACTGAAACTACTTCCAATCCCCCCGTTTACCAAGGGGGGGCTAAGAGTGTTGCAAATTCCCAACACCAACCAGAGACTAAAACTACCTCTAACTCCCCCCCTTACCAAGGGGGGGCTGGGGGGGGTTTGAATTCTCTAAAATTACCCGAAAACCCAGTTCAACGCTTAGGAATTATCCACAGTTTCCCCGATTGGCTAATAGAATTGTGGATCGAACAAATAGGTGAAACCGAAACAGAACAACTCTGTGAATGGTTCAACCAATCCCCCACAATTGACCTGAGAATCAATCCCTTAAAAAGCTCGATCGCCCAAATCGAAGCTGCCTTCAAAACCCACAACATATCAACTAGCAGAATCCCACACTTGCCACAAGCATTAAGACTAAATGGCAGCATCGGCGCAATTCAAAACCTCCCCGGATACAGCGAAGGTTGGTGGACAATCCAAGACAGCAGCGCTCAATTAGTCACCCATTTACTAGCGCCCCAGCCAGGGGAAACTATCATTGACGCCTGCGCCGCGCCGGGGGGAAAAACCACCCACAGCGCCGAATTAATGCAGGATACAGGCACTATTTATGCCTGCGACAAAACCGCCAGCAGACTCAAAAAACTTAAAGAAAATGCAGACAGACTCCAGATGAAATCCATTAAAATTCATACCGGAGACAGCCGCCATTTCCCAGAGTTTGTTAACCTCGCAGACAGAGTTTTACTAGACGCACCTTGTTCTGGCCTCGGAACCCTCCACCGCCGCGCCGACGCCCGCTGGCGCCACACGCCGGAAAACATTCAAACACAATCTCAACTGCAATCGGAATTGCTAGCAAATGCAGCGACATTTGTCAAGTCCGGCGGCGTATTAGTGTATGCAACTTGCACAATTCATCCCTTGGAAAATGAAACAGTTATTCGATCGTTCTTAGACAGCAATCCTAACTGGCAAATCGAACCGCCAACAATTGATTTACCCGTACAGCCATCACCCGAAGGATGGGTGAAAGTGTGGCCGCACAGACATCACATGGACGGCTTTTTTATGGTAAGGCTAAAGCAATTGAAAAAGGAGTAAAGTCCTTACTCCAAACCGATAGTTTAATATCCCGGTTCTTGATAAGCAGGCTCTTGATAAGCAGGCTCTTGATAAGCAGGTTCTTGATAAGCAGGTTCTTGATAAGCAGGCTCTTGATAAGCAGGTTCTTGCGGTGGGTAATACTTCGGTTCAGGATTAGGATTGTAAGGTACGATCGCCCCATCCTCATTCACAATCATCCCCCGAATAATCCTATTAGGGTGCACCGGTTTGGCCTTAATACTGCCTTTGCGGCCCTCCAACTCCGGCAACTTCGGAAACTTCTCAACCGGCATTCCCTTAACAGCTTGACTCATAAAATCGCGCCAATTATACGCAGCCGTACCGCTAGTTCCCCAAGTCGGATAATTGTCATCATTCCCCAGCCAAATCCCAGTCACAACCTGTGGAATGTAACCAATAAACCACAAATCCCTGACATTTTCCGAAGTACCAGTTTTGCCCGCTACAGCGCGATCGTCCAAAGCAGCAGGCCCCCCCGTACCGTCTTGCACAACACCCTCCAACATCCAAGTAGTAATCGCAGCACTATCCTTATCCAAAACCCGCTTCGGTTTAAAATTAGCCTGATAAATCACATCTCCCCGCTGATTAATCACCCGAGTAATGCCGTGGGCTTCAATAAAATTCCCTTGCGATGCTAAGGTACCGTAAGCATTGGTTAACTCCAGCAAATTCACCTCCGAAGAACCCAAAGCCAGGGAATAAATCGGACTCAATTTAGACTTAATTCCCATATCATTGGCTAATTTTATCGCCGGTTCAAACCCCACATCCATCAACACCTTCACAGCTACGACATTCACCGAACGCGTCAAAGCATCAGAGATCGATCGCCAACCGCTAAATTTTTTGCCATAATTATTCGGTTGATAACCGTCGATAATAATTGGTTCGTCTTCGTAACTGTCATAGGGAGAAAAACCAGCCGCCATCGCCGCGGCATAAACCAACCCTTTAAACGTCGATCCGGGCTGCCGCAAAGCCTGGGTAGCGCGATTAAACTGACTTTCCTTAAAATTCCCGCCCCCCACCAGCGCCTTAACTTCCCCAGTCTTAGTGTCCATAGAAACTAAAGCTGCCTGTTCAAAACCCTGACTGCGGCCATCAACTTCGATCGCATTTTTAACCACCTTTTCCGCTATTTTCTGCCACTTCAAATCCACCGTCGTCTCGACAGTCAAACCGCCAGCTTCCAAAGCATCCTGAGAAACATAGCGCGGCAATTCCTTCCGAATGTAACTAGCAAAATAAGGCGCAACTACTTTAAATCGCTTCGGGGCACTTGGTTTAACCGCCATAGGTTCCGCCATCGCCTCCTTCGCCTGAGCCTCTGTAATTACCTTAGCTTCCTGCATTTCTTGCAGCACAAGATTGCGGCGTTTCCTAGCTATATCCGGGTTAACCAAAGGCGAATATTCGCTTGGTGCCGGCGGCAAACCCGCCAAAGTTGCCATCTCTGCCAAGGTTAATTTATCGACAGTTTTGCTAAAGAAAACCGCTGCTGCATCTGCCACTCCGTAGGCATCCGAACCCAAATAAACCAAATTTAAATATCTTTCTAAAACTTGGTCTTTATTCAACTCTCGCTCAATTTTCTGAGCTAAAAGAGCTTCCCGAACCTTCCGCCTAATACTTCTTTCCTGATTTAGAAAAACAACGCGAGCCAATTGTTGCGTAATTGTACTGCCGCCCTGGACTAAATCTCTCGCTATCAAATTAGAAACAATCGATCGCACAATACCTTGATAATCCACCCCGCGATGTTTGTAAAAACGGCGGTCTTCTATGGAAATAAAAGCTTTAACCAACAGTTCGGGAATTTCTTTAAGTTTCAGTTTATCTCTAGTTGCAGGCCCCGACTGCAACAAAATCGTATTATCTGCCGCCTTAATTGTCAGCGTTCCGTCGCGGTTAAAGGCTGACAAATCGTTAACATCCGGCAAACCTTTGTCTAATGTGTACAAAATCCATAAACAGTAGATTAAAGCGCCCCCGCCTATACTAGCAACACCTAAACCTATCCAAAATCTAGGACCGCGAGGTATCCGTTTTTTAGTATTTTCCTGCGGTGCGCTATTTTCCTGCGGTGCGCTATTTTCCTGCGGTGCGCTATTTTCCTGTAGTTCCGTATGTCTCTGCAATTCGGTCTTCTGCGGTGCGCTATTTTCCGGCAATTCGTTACTATCCGATTTTTGGGGTAATTTAGTTCCCAGCAAACTTAATCCCGGCCGCAACAATTTTTTTCCCTTAGTTTGCAAGCTGGTAACTTGAGGTTCAATTTCCAACCAAGCGATTAAGCGCTTCAACCCTTCCCAATCGCGCTTAACTATTTGATACCTTTGAATTTCCGGGTCTAATTCCCAATTTAATTCCGACTCTTCTAGGGGTGCAGGATCTTCTTCTACCACATACTCCGATCCGGCCGCCGTTGTCCGTGTAAAAAATTCCGCCTCGGGTTCGGGCGAGTTGAGCTTATTACCCTTCGCAGCCTTCGGCGGTTCTCGATCAGAATTACCGCTTATTGCGTTAGTGACTTTGCTCCATTTACCTTTGATATTTGAGAAAAATTCTGCCACGTTCAGACCTTCAAACCTCATCAAGTCCGATTAAAAATTAAAAATTCACAAAGCTAGCTTTCTTCAATTCTTAATTTTTAATTCGACATTTTTTCTTGAATAACACGCTGCCTTGAATTATTTTTTTTTGAATTCAAAATTTTTTAATTCAAAACTCTAAATTCAAAACTTTTCTTAACGCTGCGGAGTTTGGTATTTTTTTTCTAATTGAATTAGATTTTTTGAATTAAAAACTCTTTAACTCAAACCTCCCAACTCTGCTTAACTCGCATGACCCAGTGCCAAGGCTGCTACCAGCATACCCAAAACCAAGAAAGGCTGAGCACTTGCCTGATATTTAACATCATTTTCCAGGGGATTACGCAAAAAGTACATATCCTGAAAAGTGATTTGGGGAATTATCAGCAGCAGGAGAATCACAGCGTAAAGGTTTTGGTGGATACTGATCAGGTAGCCTGCAATCCCAGCTTGAAATATGTCGATCATCAACACGCAAATCCAAGCTGCGGTGCCGATGCCAAACATCACTGGCAAAGATTTTAACCCTAATTGCCGATCGCCTTCAACACTTTTGAAATCGTTGACGATCGCAATCCCCAGCCCTGCCAAACTGTAAAACAGGGTCAAAATCATAATGGTTGGATCTAGTGTACCAAACAAAGCTTGACCAGCCCACCAAGGCAGGGCAATGTAGCTAGCACCCAGGGCATAATTTCCCAACCAGCCATTCTGCTTGAGTTTCAGCGGGGGCGCAGAGTAGATATAAGCTAGAAACGCGCCGCCGAGAGTCAAAACAGTCATTATCGGGAATTCATGACCCGCCCACAAGTCTAGAGCATAAGCCACCGCAAAGCCTGCGGCTAATAATACCAAAATTTGCGTGACTACTTGGGGAATCGAGATGATACCGGAGGGAATCGGACGGTAGGGCTCGTTAATGGCGTCGATGTCGCGATCGTAAAAATCGTTCAAAGTTTGAGTGTACCCGGCCAGCAACGGCCCTGACATCAACATACAAGCTGCTGCGATCAAGAAATTCTCTAGGTTCCAAACATAGTTTCCAGAAGACGCCGCCCCGCACACCACGCCCCAAATTAAGGGAATCCAGGTAATCGGTTTCATCAGTTGCAAGCGAATTTTCCAGATGGATGTTTCTCCGCTAGCGGCCCCTTTCATGCCCAACAGTTGCCGAGTTTTGGCAGTGCGGTTTTCGGTAGCAGCACTTTCCGGTGCTGCTTCTGGGGAGATTTGAGATGGAGGAGAGTCAGACATAAGTGTGATTTTAGCGTTACTGCTACTATTGTGTCGTTCTGCGTTTCAATAATAATTCTGATAGGATACCACTGATATTTAAGGCATCGTCTTGAAAACTTACCCCGTCTTGGAGTTGATGCTAGGGAAAAGTACGGGTTTCATCAATATATTTTAATATCATTATTCTGTGTAAATGTCAAGACGATAAATACTTTTTTAATAATTTTGCTGGGCCCGCCTGGTGGGGGAGATTTTTGCTAGCAGGTGCATTGAATGTCAATTACCAGGAGGCGATCGAGTTTTTTGCCATACTACCCTTGAATCATCTCATCTGGCAGAAAATCTGGCAGAAAGTCAGAATCTAGAACATCGACAGAAGTGTACATACATAATTGCGGAAACGTTTCTACAGGCAATCCAGTTTCAGCACTTGCTTGTTCTGCTGCATCCGCATAACATTCAACTAAGACCTCTTCAAGATAGGGTTTGAGACTGGGGGAATCTTTCAGAGCTTTGCGAATGCGTCTGCGATGTTCGACAATGCTGCCTTTCCAACTACCGCTTCTTTGATCCGGTTGAAATTGCCACTTGAGCAAGTGCAGGAGAATTACCACCAGATTACTTTCTAAACTCCGGCGTTCACTTCGCCCCATGTCTTCTATTTCTGCAATTAGATTTTCCCAGTCGATGTTTGAATAGTCGCGAACCCGCAACTTTTCCACAGTGATTTCAATCCATCGGAGGTAATCTGTATCATACAATTTTTGTCTGTCAACTTCTAATTTTGTTGTCATAAGTTGTTTGTGCTAACAACGGCAAATTAACAAATATGGCGGTATGAATCAAAAGGCAGTCCCGTCCGCCGCTTGACTTCGACAACTGATTTGTAAGCGCCTTTTCTCTGCCTTTCTCTAACTATTTTTTCGGCAACAACCCGATCTAAACCGCTGGCGATTAACTCTTCCGACGAAAGAATATTTAACCGTTTCCAAGTAAACTGCAATTCTTTTTGATAATTGTAGCTGAAGCAAATCATCGGGGCGATGCGTCTGACGTGACTTTCGGGAACTCCGGCTATTTCTGATAACTCTTCGGCGTGGGTAAAAATGTAGCCTTCGTTTTGCAAAGATTCAATATCGTTGGCGTAGACGATCGGCAAACCCAAGATTCTGACCATATCGTCTTTGGTACACTCGTTAATATCTATTTTGCCGCGCACGTTTGCCAGTTCTTCGGCATTGGTTGCAGTTGCCGGAACCAGTAAACCTCTGGGTGCGGTTTTGATCAGATAGCGCTTTTTCAAACTAAAAGCAGTGACAATTTGAGCGATCCAAACGAGCGTACCCAAATTAACTGAAGAAGATACCGCTAGTGCTGCTAAAGTAATGACAACACCCCATCCCATCCAACTGCGAATATTTGACTTTTGGCCTGCATAGGCGATCGCCAATCCGCCGAAGTAGGGAATAAAAGCATACCACACCCAGTTTGGAGTTTGACGCAGCCAGTATAAATCTTGAGACACTTTAATTTTATCCTTAAATAGCTGTGATCTCACACTTACTTATTTCAATCCCACTTTTTTAATAGTGGGCTTTCTTCTTCCTTCTTCCGACTTCCATCGGACTTCTTCCTTCTTCCTTCTTCCTTCTTCCGACTTCCATCGGACTTCTTCCTTCTATCCTTTACATCCGTTACATCCGTTACAGAATCCGTTGCCGAACTTACTTCTTAATTACAATTCTCGCAGCAATTTTTGGCGTTTTTCTTCATATTCTTCGGCCGTAATTGCGCCCATATCGTAAAGTTTTTTCAATTCGCCGATCGCCCCTGTTACATCTTTTGCCGCTCTGAGGACATAGCCAGACGGCAACATTCCGCCATTGTACTGTACCTGAAAAGCTTGTTCCGACATCAACAGCAGGCCGATAAAATCGAAAAATGCGATCAGTGACGGAATTAATGTCCAAGAAAATAGCAAGTATAATACCCCTGCTAAGTTATTGCCCAAATAAAATTTGTGAACTCCGAAACCTCCAACAAAGAAAGCTAACACAACTGCTACGGTTTTATCTTTTACCATTTTTACTTTCCCCAGTTTTTTTATTTGAACTTCCGCGCTCGACCTTTAACTATCGACCTTAAACGATCGAGCTAAGTAATCTTACTAATTTTTACTCATTTATTTGGGTTTTTGCGAAACTTAGACATCGCAAAATACAGCAGAACTATACCGGCTTGAGCCTCTAGAATGACCAAGTAGCCTCTCAAGAAATAATTGAGTTCGCTGCCTGAATTGAGAGAAAATATTAAAATGCCTAGGGCTGCGTAGGGTGCGAAACGCATCCAACTCGGCGTTCCCTCTAACTTGCGGCTGTTAAAATTGCTCATTGGGTTTAACCCTCATCCTAAATTAAAATTTAGCTAGAAATTGGTCGGATTGTCAACTTCCGCTTGGTGCGATCGCCCGGGTCAGTCTCTCAATCATCAGCGGACAAGATATTACTTCCATGTTAAACCAAGTTTTTCCGCTAAAGTAAGCGACCGGGGCGGGTCGATCTGGATCTGTTGCTGAGATTACAGATTAGGGTGAACCCGCCCATACTGGAATTCGGGTTATTTTACCGGACTAGATATAAGGGGCGCACCGAGCACCCTACTGCTGTTTTTGGCAAGAGTCGATCGGCCGCACGAGCACTGTCACAATAAACCGGTTAATTCACAATTATTAACAACCGCCCGAATTAACTCGCGCCGCCGCCCAAAAGAAACAGACTCAGGAGAGTACCGCTGTTCCAAAGACTGTGGAGAAGCATAGGAGACAGGAGATTGCGCGATCGCGTGTACACAAACCCCAAAACCGCACCCAAAGTCGCCAAAGGCAGAATCTCAGACACATTCAAGTGAGCCACGGCAAACAAGAAAGCAGAACCTGCGATCGCCCCCCAAACAGGCAAATAGCGAGTCAGAGAAGGCAGCAGAAAGCCCCGAAACACGATTTCCTCAAAAACCGGAGCGGCGATCGCAGCAGTGCCGAAAAACACCGCCAAAGCCACGTTGTCCCTACCTTCAAGAACGATCGGCAAAATCGGATTGCTGCCACCTTGTCCCTGCCAGAATTGCTGATTGATCAGCGACACCAAAACTACCAAAGGCAAAGCAACAAAATAGCCGCCAAAACCCCACAAAAACCAATTTCCCCGCCAATTAATCCGAAACCAACCTTCCGGCAAAGGCAAAAAAGACTTGACCGAAAAATACAGTACCGAAAGCCCCCCAGCCGACAGCAACAAATAAGTCGCAAAGATATAAAAAGCCTTGTCGCGCGGGTCAAAAGTAGCAGGATTGAGTTTTAAAACAGCCAGAGAAACCGGCAGCAACAAATAGGGAATCAAGATTTGCCCGACAAAGAAAAAGCCGACCACAAGCACCTGCCAAACAATCTCACCATCCCAAGGCACATCCCAAGTCAAGCTCGCATTTCGCGCCAACACCGGGCCGGAACCTGCTGTATCTAAATGCTTCCGCTGCAACAGCCACTGCACGGTCAAACCAACCAGCAAAACCGTACCAATACAAAGTGCGATCGCCGGAACGCCAACTATAATTGCCAACTTTTCTACAGCTTGCTCAGCCGTTACTTGCTCTGCTGCTTGCAGCGCCACCAGTTCTTTAGAACGTTCTTGCAGCTTGTAAAGTTGAGCCAGAGCGCGATAGCGAAACCAGCCATCCAAAGACTTTTGAATGCTCGGCTCGGCATCCGGCAGCAGTTGAGCCGGATTGCTCCAAATTCCCGTTAAAACTTTAGCAGTTACCGCCGAAGCGTCGTAATCAATTTGAGTGTTGTACCGCTCAACTAAATTTTTCCAAGTTTGGATCGCCGCCTGAGTTTTCCCGCTGCTTGCCTGCAAAATTCCTAAGCGCAAGTCAAGTTCGTTTAGCAGCGCTGACTGTTGCTCGATCGACTCTGACAAAGCCTTAGTTTGAGCAGAATTCAGAGTATTATCATCAGACTTGGAGGCGACGGGCGACTGAATTTCTTTAAATTGTGCTTGAGTTGTTTCGAGAGTTTTGCGAGTCGAGTCTCGCGCTTCTTGATATTGCGTCAAAGCCGTATTTAAAGGATCTGCACCGACAATATTGTTGCGCGCCGAACTTAAATTAGCACTCTGATTATTTTCTCCTTGCCACTCGGAGGCGTGAAGCAGCAAATTTGTCTGGTAGAGTTCCAGCCGACTTTGAATTTGCGGCTGGTTCCAACTAGCAACTAAAGATAAACCGACCAGGGCGATCGCGATCGCCGTTAAAATACCTAAAATCACCCGCTTCAATGTCATTCCTGCTTTTCCGTCCCGCGCGAATCCGTGGCTAAATCTTTTCCGTCTTTAATCATAGGTCGTTGCAGACGAGAGTATCCCGACAACTGGTAAAATTTCACTGGCTCATCTTTTTGACTCGCCTCAACAAGACTTACGCCACAAATCCTTGACCCGCCATGTATGGGTAAGGTGCGTACTGCACACCCGCAGCGGGGTAGCAGGCTAAATCTAAAATCTAAAATCTAAAATCTAAAATCGAATGACTCGCATTATCTTAGTCCGTCACGGCAAAAGCACCTACAATCAAGAACGCCGCATCCAAGGCCGCCTGGATAAATCGATTTTGACAGAAGCAGGCCGCAGCGCCGCCCTGCAAGTAGGCGACACACTCAGCAGTATCGCCTTTGATGCAGCCTATACCAGTCCCCTGCAACGAGCCAAAGAAACAGCGGAAATCATCCTGTCGCGCTTGACAAATCCGCCACAACTCGAGCCAACTGATAATTTGATGGAAATCGATTTGCCTCTGTGGGAAGGAATGTTGCGCCAAGATGCGATCGACAAATTCCCCGAAGCATATCAGCAGTGGCAAAGACAGCCAGACAAATTTTCCATGAAACTGCCATCTGCTGACGGAGACATCGAACACTTTCCCGTATTGGCAATTTTTGCTAACGCCCGTCATTTTTGGCAAGAACTTTTATCGCGTCACCAGCACGGCACAATTCTAGTAGTAGGTCACAACGGAATCAACCGCGCTCTCATCGCCACTGCGTCGGAAATTACCCCGGATTACTATCAATCAATTCAACAGTCAAATTGCGGAATTAGCGTCATTAATTTTGGAACTTCTCCTGTTACTAACGACGAACTAGGACAGCCAAAAAAGAAAGTTGCAGTTCAATTAGAATCGCTGAATTTAACCTCCCATACCGGGGAAATTTTTCCCAAACCGAGGGACGGACACCGAGGCCCGCGCTTGTTGCTGGTACGTCACGGCGAAACCGACTGGAATAAAGCAGGTAAATTTCAGGGGCAAATTGACGTGCCTCTCAACGATAACGGTCGCGAACAATCCCGGCGGGCGGCAGAATTTCTCAAGGATGTAAAATTAGATTTTGCGATCAGCAGTTCGATGCTGCGCCCGAAAGAAACTGCGGAAATAATTCTCAAATATCACAGCGGTTTGCAACTGGAACTGCGCGATGAGCTAAGAGAAATCAGCCACGGACTTTGGGAAGGAAAGTTTGAATCAGAAATAGAACAATCCTATCCGGGTTTGCTAGAAGAAT
The DNA here is from genome assembly GCF_036704615.1 of Microcoleus sp. K4-B3. Classification (NCBI taxonomy): domain Bacteria; kingdom Bacillati; phylum Cyanobacteriota; class Cyanophyceae; order Oscillatoriales; family Microcoleaceae; genus Microcoleus; species Microcoleus sp. K4-B3. The sequence goes on along the minus strand of NZ_JAUBSF010000025.1, from coordinate 52,396 downwards.
GGAAAACATCTCCTGAAAAAGTCCAAATGCCTGAAGGAGAGAATTTGCAGCAAGTTTGGACTCGGGCGATCGCATCTTGGCGAGAAATCGTACAATCAGTTTCTGGTACTGGGATTGTCGTTGCTCACGATGCCATTAACAAAGCTATTCTCTGCCACCTATTCGGTTTGGAACCAGAACATTTCTGGAAATTCAAACAAGGAAACGGAGCCGTTAGCGTGATTGATTATCCCCACGGCCCCGATGGTTTGCCGGTATTACAAGCGATGAATGTGACAACTCATTTGAGCGGCGGCGTTTTTGACCAAACAGCAGCCGGAGCACTGTAATTAGTAAAGTGTTCAGCGAAGTGTAGCAGAGGAAATCCCCTCTGCTACACTTCGCCCGCCTAACAAATGTCTGAATTTTGATAGCAACCATCAAGCATTCTTAATTACTGAAACCCTTGCTTTTATTACTTATTCCTTTTTGCCTCTTCCTTCGTGTACTTCGCGTCTTCGCGGTTCGTACTTCCCTCTTCCCAACCTCCGTTACATCCGTTAAATCCGTTACAAAATCCGTTGCCGAACTTCCTTCTGTTATATGAGCCGCGAACTGCTACAAAATGTACGAGTGCTAGATCCAGTTTCAGGGAGCGATCGCATCGCTGATATTCTGATTGCTGAAGGTGATATCAAAACAGTCGAAGAAAAAATTGCTGAGTTTCCCGCTGACACGGAAGTGCGGAATTGCCAGGGACTGATTTTGGGGCCGGGGTTAACTGATATCTACAGCCACAGCGGAGAACCGGGTTTTGAGGATCGGGAAACGCTGGAATCCTTGATGCAGGCTGCGGCGGCTGGCGGTTTTACGCGGCTGGCGATTTTGCCGGATACGTCGCCGCCTGTTGACAATTTGGCCGGTTTAGCTTTGTTGCAGCAACATATCCGCAATTTGTCGCCCGGGGGGCCCCGCTTGTATTTTTGGGGCGCGCTGACAGCGGGCGTTAAAGGGCAGCAGATGGCTGAGTTGGGCGAGCTGGTCTCCTCTGCGGTGGTGGGTTTTGCGGACGGTTTGCCGCTGTCTAATCCGGCTCTGGTGAGGCGTTTGCTTGAGTATATCCAGCCTTTGGGCAAGTCTGTGGCTTTGTGGCCGTGCGATCGAACTTTGGCAGGAAATGGCGCGGCGCGGGAGGGTGCGGTGTCGGTGCGCTTGGGTTTGCCAGGAATTCCGGCGAGTGCGGAAACTTCGGCTTTGGCGGCTTTGCTTGAGTTGGTGGCATCTGCGGGCACAGGAGTGCACATTATGCGCGTTTCTACGGCGCGCAGCGTGGAATTGATTCGAGATGCGAAGGCGCGGGGTTTGCCGGTGACTGCGAGTGCGACTTGGATGCACTTGTTGTTGAATGTCGGGGCAATTTCAGGAAACTCTAAAAATTCCGGCGGGAAAAATGCTCTGACTGCTTCCTTCGCCTACGATCCGAATTTACACTTAGAACCGCCGTTGGGAAATCTCAGCGACCAATTAGCGCTGATTCAAGCTGTGAAAGATGGCGTAATTGATGCGATCGCGATCGACCACAATCCGCATACTTATGAGGAGAAAACTGTGGCTTTTGCTGATAGTCCGCCCGGGGCGATCGGCTTGGAATTAGCTTTGCCTTTGCTGTGGCACGGACTGGTAGAAACAGGCGAATTTTCGGCTTTAGAACTGTGGCGAGTGTTGAGCGCAGGGCCTGCCGTTTGTCTCGGACAAACCCCTGCCACGGTTGCGCCGGGAGTCTCTGCTGAGCTGATTTTGTTCGATCCGGAAATGAGTTGGACTGTTGACGGGCAAAGTCTGAAATCGCGATCGGCAAATACGCCTTGGTTGGGACAAAAAATAGCAGGAAAAGTTGTACAAACCTGGATTTATTAAAATTTGGGATTGCAATTCATCTGTTGTAGAACAGCCATCTTGCCGGTTTCTCCAAGTATAACAAGCATCTTGCCGGTTTCTCCAAGTATAACAAGCATCTTGCCGGTTTCTGGGAATGCTGCATGAGGTGAGTCATAAGAGAAGATAAATACATGATTGCTGCTTTTGATTCGTGGAATTCTCCACCGCTAGACTTGACATTGAATCTGGGCGAAATTCATGTTTGGCGCGTGTCTCTGGCTCAAACAGAATCTTGCTTGCAGAGTTTACAAGAGACTCTCTCTACCGACGAGCGGACAAAAGCCGAGGGTTTTCACTTTCCCAAAGGTCGATCGCAATTTATTGTGAGTCGTGGCGCGCTGAGAGCCATTCTGAGTCGCTATCTTAACATAAATTCTCACATTTTGCGCTTTGACTACAATTCCTATGGCAAACCTTCTCTCATCGCCGCCCAAGGTGGAAATACCCTGCGTTTCAATTTGTCTCACTCTGGCGGAATGGCTCTAATTGCTATTACCAAAAATCGAGAGATTGGTGTCGATATTGAAGGCATCAATCCCAACTTTCCTTGTCTGGAGATTGCTGAAAAGTTTTTTTCACCCTTAGAACACTCTGTGTTGCTTTCGCTCCCAGAGCATCTCCAACCCCGCGCTTTTTTCACCTGCTGGACTCGCAAAGAAGCCTATATTAAAGCAGTCGGAAAAGGACTTTCTATTCCCCTGAATCAGTTTGATGTCAGCCTCGCACCAGGAGAACCTGCAGCGCTGTTAAATGTTGAAGAAAACCCCGAAGAAGCATCAAGATGGTCTTTAATTGAATTAATGCCGAGTTCAGATATGGTGGCGGCTGTTGCGGTTGCAGGAGATTGCTGGAAACTTGATTGTTGGCAGTGGACAGGGGAGTTGTGATTTATACTGAGATGTTGCACCATTCTCAATCAGCTTTTTATGAACAGGCTTTCCGGCCTGTGAAGCGAGAAAATTCTTTGTGGAACAGGCATCTTGCCTGTTCTTGAAAATTGCAATATGTGAGTTTATACCGATCGCCAAGGGTAAAAGATAACGGCAACGGTCGCTACAATAGGTCTACTGGTTGAGCCTTCAAGCTCTTGCATTGCGAACCCTGCATAGACCAATAAGGACACAACATTGTTGTGTCCCTACGTTTATTCGATTGCAACTTGCCACCCTAGAACTTACTTAACATTAACCAAATCGATAGCCGAACCCGCGTACCGTAATGATATATTCCGGTTGGCCCGGATCTATTTCCAACTTTTCGCGTAGCCAGCGGATGTGAACATCAACTGTTTTGCTGTCTCCGATAAAATCTTGACCCCAAATTTTTTCCAGTAATTGATCGCGAGACCAAACTCGCCGGGGATAACTCATAAATAGTTCTAGTAAGCGAAACTGTTTTGGAGAAAATTTCACTTCCACACCGCGAACCAACACCCGGCACTCTTCAGGATACAGAGTTATACTCTTATATTGCAGCATCATCGGTTGCGGCAACTGACCGAGGCGCTGGCGCCGCATCAGCGCCCGACACCGAGCGATAAACTCCCGCATTCCAAAAGGCTTGGTCAGATAATCATCCGATCCGGCTTCTAAGTAAAAAGCGCAATTGTTGGCACTTCCTCTAGCACCGATAATCAAAATAGGGACGGGATTTCCTTGATGCCGTAACATTCGACACAGATCCAAACCGTTAATGGAATCCATAATTAACAGGTTAAAGGCAAATTCACCGTGGTATGAAGAAGAAGCCTGTACAGAAGGCAGAGCGTTGCGCCCGTCGCTAGTAACCACCACCTCGTAGCCCTGTTCTTTAAGGGCTAAAGCTAGCATTTCCCGCAACAGGTCTTCACCTTCCAATAACAAGATTCGGCCGGCTTGTCCAACAGCCAACCTCGAAGGACTTTCGCTTAATTCAGCAGAAGACATAAATATCCGTGGGAGTTATGTTTGTATGTGGCTAGCGAGAGGGGCCTTGTTCAGTAGCTGAGGCACTCTCGCGCTGCGATCGCTTGTACGATCGTCATTTGTTCGATCGCTTAGAATCCTTCTCCAGTCCATCCCACAGACACGCGCTCGACCTTTGCTACTTGCTCGTGCAAGGAATACAACAGTAGAGCAGTTGCCGGAGCCGCGCTGTCTGCCTGCGTCCTGGCCTCAGAAGTCTGGTCATTTTTAGGGGTCGGTGTTAATTTCATAAAACATTGCCCGCTGTTAATTGACCAGGTAACACCCAATCTATAGGGAGATGCTTGTTATACTACTCTTAAAAGGTTATTAAAAGGTAAAGTTTGGGTAATCAATTGGTTAAATTATTAAGGTTAAGTAATATAACTGTAAAGTTGCGCTCGCACTGTAAAGGTTTTTTTAAGAATACAATAATAAGTTGGCCCAAAGTCCTTTTTTTCCCGTGCCGGCTACGATCGACGATAGCAAGTAAAAATTCTGTAGACTGCCTATCATGTTGCTGCATTTGAGTACCTGGCCCGAGGTAGAAGCTTATCTCGATAGCTCCCGAGGCATAATTATCCCGATCGGCTCCACCGAACAGCACGGGCCCACCGGCTTGATCGGCACTGACGCCATTGCTGCGAGTGCGATCGCCCGCGGTGTCGGCGAAGCTGCCAATGCCTTAATCGGCCCGACAATTAATGTAGGCATGGCCTTGCACCACACCAGCTTTCCCGGCACAATCACCCTCCGACCGCAGACCCTAATACTCGTAATCAGGGATTATATCACATCTCTGGCAAAAGCGGGATTTGTAAAATATTTCTTCATTAACGGTCACGGCGGCAACATTGCCACGATGAAAGCAGCATTTTCCGAGACTTACGCGCATTTGTCGGACTTGAATTTACCGAATGCCGATCGAATCCAGTGTCAAATCGGCAACTGGTTCATGTGCGGTTCAGTCTACAAACTAGCAAAAGAATTGTACGGAAACCAAGAAGGCTCCCACGCCACCCCCAGCGAAATCGCCTTAACCCAGTACCTTTATCCAGAAGCAATCAAGCAAGCTCCGCTTTCGGAAGAAGTCGCTTCCGGGCACAAAATTTACGGTGCTGCTGATTTCCGCCGCCGATTTCCAGACGGTAGAATGGGTTCAAATCCGGGCTTAGCAACGCCCGAACACGGTCAGCAGTTTTACGAATTAGCAGTCAAAGAATTGACTGATAATTATTTGGAGTTTTTAAGTTCCGATTAACGTTTTTTCTTCTTGTTACGAGGAATATCCTGGTAACCAGAATAAATCTCAAACTCTATCGCTTTTCCTAATTGTTGATAATTTGTCGTGTTGATAGAACTGAGAATAATTTTAAGTTTTGACCGTAAATTCTCAACGGGCGAGAAATGTGGCGAAGAGGGCGATAAGTATTATATCTCCCGATTAATCAATCGGGAGAATATCAAAACTACTCCACAATCCAAGGAGTTAAACAAGGTGTCCAAGCACTCAATTCATCTTCCTTGAACCAGAGACTAATTTCATCACGGGCAGTTTCCACAGCATCAGAACCATGAATAATATTGCGGCCGACATTCACAGCCAAATCGCCGCGAATTGTCCCCGGTTCTGAATTCAGAGGATTTGTTGCGCCAATCATTTTCCTCGCCGAGGCCACAACGCCGTCGCCTTCCCACACCATCGCCACCATCGGCCCGGAAGTAATGAAGTCTACCAGTCCCGCAAAAAAGGGTCTTTCTTTGTGTACGCCATAATGCTGTTCGGCAAGTTCGCGACTCGCCGTGATTAGCTTCATGCCAACTAGCTTAAAGCCTTTGGCTTCAAAACGACCGATAATTTCGCCGACGAGTCCGCGCTGTACGCCGTCGGGCTTAATCGCTAAAAAAGTCCGTTCCAAGATTAACTCCTATAATTTTCTTAACTGATCCAAAAGATAGAGTAACTCAGAACGTACCTAAAGGCAATTCTGGGAGTTGGAAATTGTCATTTTGAGACTTATGGCAAAAGGAAGAAGGAAGAAGTCCGAGGGCAGAGGAAAGAGGGAAGAAGCAATAAAAGCAAGGGTTAAAGAAACCCGGTTTCTCAGAAAAATTTTTGTTTAGCAGCGATGAATCTGCGAAGAATCCCGGTTTCTAGACTCCTATGCGTCTAGAACTGATTTGCAGGGAGCATCCCGATTTTGTAAAAAGCATTTTTTAGGAATGCGAGCAGGATGCTCAGTTGCCTATATAAGCTAATCAGCATTTAAATTAGCTGTAAATAAATACTCAAACTCTTCTTGGGTGGCTTTGAGCTACGCCCGAAATATGCAATTTAAATGTATAACAGCTTATCTCTAGCGAGCAAGATGCTCGCACTCCTGGCACAATATGATGCAAGTCACAATTTCCTGTGACTGCAAACACTCTTACCTATGATGTCAAATACAAATATGTATGATAATAAACACAATTATTTATGCTCGAAAATATAGATAATTAACGGAGGTAGGAAGATGATCTTGACAGCAACTATTTAGGCGAAAAAAGTATGAAAGCGATTCTAGCATTCATTGAACCAAAAAAGCAAGAGTTTGCAAACTTGCCCTTGTTTGACTTTCTAGCCAATCAACACATTCACCCGAATCAACGATTAATTTTTGCACCTGTACTCGCTCCTTTGGCTGTGGGATTGAGCGATTTAAATAAATATGTACTGCGAGAATCTTCTAGTAATAACAAAGTTCAGGAACTCATTAATAAATATACTTATAAAAAAAACTATTACTGGCACGACTATCTAGAATACCTAGAGGAACTAGGCTTAAACCAATTAATGAGTTACGGCGACTTCAGACTGCTTTGGGGTGAAGAAACTAAAAAAACTCGATCGCTGTTTTCAGTGCTAGAACGCTACGCTTGGAAAGCCTCTCCGATTCAGAAACTGGTGTTAGTGCAAGTCCTCGAAGGCACAGCTAAAGTTTTTTTTGAGGCGGCGCTAGCAGTGGTAATGGAATTACAGCAAATTACCCAAAAAGAATATGTTTATTTTGGAGGAGGTTATGTGGGTTTAGAAAATTATCACCTTTTAAACACGCCAGAGATGTTGCAAGTTTTAGCAGAGATCAACCTTACTAATGCGGAACGCCAAGCAGCTTTAGAATTAGCAAAAAATGTATTTGAAGTGTTTACAGAAGCGATGAACGAGCTGTTCCGACACAGCCAAACAAATTCTTGCAATACTGTGCTGCAAGTATCCTCAATTTCTGCATTCGCTCATTGCGCGATCGAATGTCTTGATATGTGTTAGTTTAAACAATCACTAAATTATCTCGGTGTACCGCCGTTTCTACACCCGCATAGCCTAAAATCTCAGCAATTTTATCGGACTTGCAGCCCTGGATTTGTCTCAATTCTAAACTGCTATAATTCACAAGTCCTCTAGCAATTTGCTTGCCGGTTGCGTCGCACAACTGCACGGAATCATCAGCTTGAAATTGTCCTTCTACTTGAGCAATACCCGCAGCTAAAAGCGATTTTCCGCCGTGGGAAATTGCCTTGACAGCACCCGCATCTAAATATAGTTTTCCTGCCGGAATTAGCACGTTAGCTATCCAGTGTTTGCGAGCGTTTACAGGGCGCGGTTGAGGCTCGAATTGAGTGCCGATCGACTCTCCGTTGAGTATTTTCTCGATATTACCAGGAAAGCAGCCGTCAGTGATGACTGTGCGTACTCCCGATGCAGTTGCTATTCTCGCGGCTTCAATTTTTGTCACCATTCCGCCCGTTCCCCAACCGCTGCGGGAGTCTCCTGTTTGCACCTGAAATTCTGTGAGCTGTGCCATACTTTGGACTAGGGCGATCGGCTGCGCGTCTGGATTGCTGCGCGGATCGGCGGAATACAGCCGATCGACATCTGTGAGCACAAACAACCAATCTGCTTCTACCAAACTCGCTACTAGCGCCGAAAGCGTATCGTTATCGCCAAATTTGAGCTCGTCTACCGCCACAGTATCGTTTTCATTGACGATCGGAATCACGCCCAATCTGAGCAGTTGCTGAAAAGTATTGTAAGCGTTAACATAACCGTTGCGCTGCACTAAATCGCCCCTAGTGAGCAATACTTGAGCGATCGGCTGTTGCAAAGTAGTAAACAAGTCATCGTACACCCGCATCAGCCGCCCTTGGCCCACGGCCGCCACAGCTTGTTTGAGAGCGATATTTCGCGGGCGTTCCGTCAAGCCCAAGCGCGCGCAGCCCACCCCAACCGCACCCGAAGAAACCAAAACTACTCGATGGCCTTGCTGCCGCAAATCGGCTAAAATTTCGACTAATGCAGCAATAGTTGAAAGAGCTAAGTTTCCCGTAGTCGATCGAGTCAGCGTCGAAGTTCCTATTTTAACAACAATAGTTTTAGTCATTGGTTTGTTGACTGTTGACTGTTGACTGTTGACTGTTGACTGTTGACTGTTGACTGTTGACTGTTGACTGTTGTTTGTTGTCATTAGTTACCAATGCCCTATGCCCTATGCCCTATGCCCTATGCCCTATGCCCTATGCCCAATTTAATCTTTAATTTTCAGAGAAGCCCCCAAAGCTTGAGAAATCCAAACTTCAAAAGAGCGCACCGGATACTTGCGAAGCGCATACCCAGCATCAACCATTGGTTCCACTAAAATAGTGAACATACCCAAACGATTGCCAGCTAAAACATCAGTAAAAAGTCGATCGCCCACCATCGCCACCTGTTCCACCGGTAAATTCATCGCACTAATAGCCCTTCGCAACTTGCGGCGCGACGGCTTAGCAGCACCCGTGATGTAAGGTAGATTCAAAGACTCAGCAATCCGACCGATCCGAGTCTGGTTTACATTATTGCTCGCCAACCACAGCGATACCACCGGTTTTATTTCTTCCACCCACAAGGTGAGTTCAGGAGAAGCATTCATTGCTGTAATGGGAACGAGAGTTTCGTCCACATCCAACACTAATCCTTTAATATTATATTTTTGCAGAATCTCAGCCGTTAACTTCATGACTGAATCGCCTAGAACTAAGTCAGGCTGTAGTATTTTACCCCAAGTCATAATGATTTTAGATTTTAGGTTTTAGATTGAGAAATAAGAAATTGGAAGTTAAAGATTAAAAAAGTAAAAAATCAAAAGTGAATAATTATTGCTTTTGCTGTCTTACTTTTGACTTTTTACTTTTGTATTAGTCATTACCTATCTATTGGGTCGATCGCAACTGCTGGTCAACTTTAGCAATCGCAGCATCGTGTTCCGCCTGCGTGCGGCTAAAAATGTGAGTGCCGTCATACCGCGCCATAAAATACAGATATTCTGTATTTTCCGGAGCGAGAGTCGCTTCCAGACTTGCTATTCCCGGAGATGCGATCGGAGTTGGCGGCAGCCCTACATTCACATAAGTATTGTAGGGAGAAGGCGTTTCCACCTGCTTAAAAGTCAAAGGTTTCTCCTTCGTTTGCCTGATGCCGAGGGCGTATTCAACAGTCGGATCTGAACCCAACTTCATGCCCTTATTCAAGCGGCTGGTAAACACCCCAGCAATGCGATTGCGCTCGGAAGCAACTACAGCCTCTTTTTCCACAATACTAGCCAGCGTCACCCACTCTTTCAAATCCAGCTTAGTATTCTTCTGATTCTTTTGATATATCGGCAAAGCCAACTGCTCGAAACGACCGAGCATTTGCTTGATGACAGCTTCCGGGCTAATTGCATCGCCGTCTAGCTGATAAGTATCCGGGTACAAAAACCCTTCCAAATGAGGTAAGCCGCTCGGCAGCCAAGGGTACTGAGCGTAGGGAACTTGACTCGCCACCGCAATAAAATCTTTAGCGGGGAAAAAACCTTGCGCTTCAAAATAAGCGCTCATTTGTTGCAGCGACCACCCTTCTGGAATCGTGAAACTCTGCTGTACAACTTCGCCCTTCCAAATTTTATCAGCAACTGCACTCAGAGGCTGAGTCGGCGACAGTTGGTAAGTTCCCGCTTGAAAACCTCCATCGCGGTTTTGCAGAGTCAGCCAGCGGGCCCACATATTCCATGCCGAGCTCGATCGAATCAACCCTGCGGCCTCTAAATCCCGGCCGATTTTTTGACTGGGAGTACCCTCCGGGATTTGGATAGAAACAGCAGCATCCTCTGCCGGGGAAGTTGACGTTTCAGCTATTTTAGGCGGGGCAGAAGCCCAGCTCCACCAAGCCCAGCCCTGCCAAGCGCAAATCCCCCAGATTGCCGGCACCAACGCCAGATAAAACAACCATTTAGAGACTTGCGGAGTACCTTTTCGGCCCTCGCGCGCGCTGCCTTTTGTCATTTGTTCTTTATTCATAGTCCGTTGTCCTGGATAAGTGGCGATTAACTAGCGACTAATGACTGATGACCTGCGATTGATGACCGAAAAGTTACGGATACAAGCCATTTAAAAGACCCAATTCACGCGGCCCAATTCAAAAGCCCGAGCGTAAAGGCTGAAGGCACAATCTCGAAAAAATTCGATCGGGCAAGCAGTTTACTTTTTTATAAAATAGTAAAACATTCTGCTTTTTGCCGTCAGGTCTTCTGCCTTCAATTAATATTTAATCAAGCTCGTCAAAAAACTGGTCTTCCAGCAGAGGCAGCATCGGTTCCAGCCTTTGGAACTCTTCTTCCGAGAGCAATTCTGGCTTGCCGTCGTCATTCATTCTAGCCAAGATAAAGAACGGGTCGAGAGGCGTATAAATCGCATATTCCTGTTCTTCGTGGTAGAAGCTGGTCAGCCACATCAGCTCCTCAAACTCGGACTCCTCATCCGGATCGACATCGGATGCCATATCCTCTTCGGGAAATTCCGGCAATTCGCCAACCACAGTCAGCGTCACCGCCGTGCGTCGAAGGGTCAAGTTCTGCTCTTGCAGGACAACTTTAGCTGTATCAAAAATTTTGTCAATTTCGGTCTCGTCTTCTACAGGAATTGCTGCTTCATCGGTATCGTCTCCCTGCCAAGTAAAAATTTCTACGGGTGAGTCAATCGGAAGCAGCAAAGCGTATTCTTGACCTTCTAGGTTCATAGAATATTCTATGTTGCAAGTCAGCGATCGCCCAACTTCATCCGTCAGGGTGACGGACTCTTCGTTGGAATTGCCATTCTCTTTTTTGCGGTATGGGGATGAGGACATCGCGTGTATCTTAATTTTCCGTCAATAATTCAGTAACGTTTGCTTGACAATTGGGAATTTTCGTGGCGATATTCTGGCTAAGTGGGCGACTATCGCCAGTCCACAAGCTTAAACCGCGAGACTCGCGGCCTTTTCCACAGGCGAGGAGTGCAGCGTTTAAATCTCAGTCGAGTCCGCAAGCGACACTGAGGACAAATCACGATTTTGTGCTTCTTCAGTACCTAGGGTACAGCAGAATTTTCTCCAGTTTGTCAAGGGTTACAGGTGTGCGTAGCAAACTTGCACAACCAGGATATCACGCCTTTGTTACAAGCTATCAAGGATTGGGAAGGGCGCAGATGTTTTGCCTCCGTTCGTCTAGCCACTGCTGCAAAATCAGGGCCGCTGCTTTGCGATCGATCGCACCCTTATTTTGCGACAGCGAAATCCCTGCTGCTTTCATCAATTCCTCTGCCTCAACCGAAGTCAGGCGCTCGTCCACGTACTCTAGGGGGAGTTCTAAGGCTCCGGCGATGCGATTCGCATATTTCTGCACCTGTCGGGCTTGAGCGCCCAATTCTCCGCTCAGGGAGTAGGGCAAGCCTGCAACCAAAATTTGCACTCTCCGCTCTCGGACGAGCTCTCTGAGATAAGCTACGTCTCGATCGAAGGACGATCGTACCAGAGTTGTAATGCCCGTAGCTATTAAACCGGTGCCGTCACACCCGGCGATGCCGACTCGTTTGAGGCCGATATCCAATCCCAGAGCAGAAATCCATAATTTATCGTTGGACATTCAATTTTAGATTTTAGATTTTAGATTTTAGATTTAATTCTTTTATTACCGGAATATTTTTTTTACGAACCGCGAAGACGCGTTAGCGAAGCGGCGCGTAAGCGCTCTTGTCGCGAAGAAAGAAGAGAAGAAAGTAAGAAGAAAATAGGTAATCTTAAGTTGAGTTCAATCAAAAGCAGAAGGGATATTTTGGGATTATGACCGAAAAAAGGAACTTTTTGGATGATTAATTCTATTTTTTTCGGTTTTCTACCTTCTACCTTCTGCTTTCACTTATTAAGAATTGAGTTCTCCGGGCCAGCCGCCGTCTAGAGGCAATTCAGGCAATTTTAGAGGCAAAATGCTGCTGCTATCTGTTGCTGCTGATTCGGAATTTTGGAAGTTCAAGGGGTTAACTTGATTTGTTTGGCTGTTTCCTGAGTCAGCCAACAGGGGTTTAATCTCACAGGACGGGGGCCCTGCTGTCGCTTCCCCAGCCATCGGGCCGAGCCAGGACATCCTGCCCGGTACGGGTTTGCGAGTTGGCTGGAAGCTTTGCAACATTTCTGATAGCTGGAGTCCTTCGAGAGAGACCAACTTGGACTCGCGCAATTTGTGCCACACCGATCGAGACATCAGCAAACTGTGTTCCACGCGCACTGCTCCAAATTGCTCTAAATAAGCTTCCCGTTCCGGCTGATAGTCAGCGGAAGCCAGTTGCAGGCTTTGAACCGGGAAATCTTGAACGAGGCGCGCCATCTGGGACAGCAGTTCCGGGTAAAGCCAAGTGTAGGCCGGGTGTACGGTTAACTGGGCAACGTGCGGCCCTTGGCCGTTGCGGGATAGCTGCACCTGAAAATAGCCGATCGCGGCTTTGCGCTGCGGTTCAAACACGTAACCGCTGACTACCTCTGTTTTGCCCAGCCACTGTCTGGCACCTTCGACTAAAGCGCCGAAAAAACTGGTTTTGAAATCTTGAATGTGGCGATCGAATACTTGGCGCACCAGGGGTGGCATAGACGCGGTATCCAGTTGGTAGAGCAACTGAGCGTCGGCGTTGCTAACAGGCAGCAGGTTGGGCAAATCTGGGGTCGAGTTAGCCATTTCTTGCAGGCGTTCTGGGGCGATCGTCCAGTATGTCATCTGGGCCAAAGGCTGAAACCCGTTCTGCCGGTACAAAGCTAGGGAAGTTGTGTCGCCGACATTCACTTCCAACAGCCACGTCCGCGCCTCCCAGACTGCCTCAAAGCAGTACCGCAGCAGCATGGAACCAATTCCTTTGCTGCGGGCTTCCGGGTCTACTCCTATGCGATCGATCCGCCAAGTGCTGCGGGTGCGGTTGAAAGGAGAAATCTGAATTATGCCCTTAACGCTCCCCTCTTCTTCGGCAACGTGGGCACGGAACAGGGACTGACAAGGGTTGGGAAACCAGCTAAAAATCTTTAGCAGTCCGTACCAGCGACGAATCTGCTGCAACTTTCTACCTAGTACCAAGTCGCAGCTTGCGCCCTTGCGGTTTTCTGGCTCGTCGGCTGTTTCCGCACACAATTGTTCCATCGCCTCGATGTCGCGATACTGAAACGGGCGAATCACAACCTGGTTTTGGTTTTGGGAGGGAAATGAAGTCATAGCATGAAAGTGGGGAATGGAAATTTAAAAATAAAAATTCAGAAAGGGGAAGAGTTAGAGAAGTTTTGAGTTTTGAAAGCGTATATTTTGAGTTCAAAACTTAGAACTTTTGATTCTTCTCCCTTTCTTGCTCGATCGAAAATTAAAAATTTCAAATCATCTTTTTGAATTTTTAATTTTCTGTTTTCAACTCAAGATTTTTGTGGCAGAGGTCGAATTAAAACGACTGGTGTGCGCTCGTCAGCATTCCCGGCGGGGTTGCTGCGCAAGGCTTGCTCTAAAAATGTTACCGATAAATCGGAGGTCGCTGCTAATATCTTAACTGCTTTCAAGTCATTAGCGTCTACGATCGCCGCCGCAAGTCCGGTTTCTCGTTGAATTTCTTCTACAACTTGCTGGGGATTGTCTGGGCCGAGGACAATAAATTGGTCGAAGGGAGGCAAAGTCCCGGTAACGTCGTCGATCAGCCTTGCTTGTTCCCCTGCAAGTTGGTAAAAGACTCCCGGTTTGCCGAATATTTTCGCCACAGCGCCGATCGCAAATGCTGCTATTACGCGCCAAGGGCCTACTACATCAACCAACGTCTGCATCCCGCAAGCCGTGGCCAAACTCGACATGGGCAAGAAAAACAAGCACACTCGCTTTGCCACCCATCCGGGTTTGACTTCGCTGGGATGGCGGTAGCGTCCCTGCATCAAAGCTAGGGGAGTTTCTGCCAAGGCGACAATATCGCCTTTCTGGGCGCGCGGCAGCACGTACCGCTTGACAATTTCGACTGGATTGTCCAGTTCCGCCAGTATGTGAGTGCGAATCGGCAAGACTTCTGCAACTCCGACATTTCTGGCTATGGGTACGGTGTCCGAGTTCGGAAATTGCAGCGGGACTACTACGTTACGGACTTTGGGGATGCGCCCGCCGGGGCCGTAGGTGACGAAGTGTACTTGCACCCAAGCTGACTGCAATTTGGTTAAATCTTGCCCTTGAATGTCTACAGATACTTTAATTTTCGTGTTTTTTTGGGCTTTAACAATATAGCCGAACCAGTAATCGTCTGCTCTGGCTGCTGCGTCTTTGTGGCAAGGAATCACCTTTGTCTGGGAAGTAACGCCATCTAAACTTCCGTCTGACAACAGTTTCACCTGTGCCCGCACTTCCGGCAACATAATCTCAAAGCGCTGTGTCAGGTTGCGGAACTCCATTTCCCCGACTAAAAGATAGCGGTTGGGTTCGGAGATGGCTAAGTGCCATTCTCCGGCTGTTAGTTCTAGTTTATTTGCACTCCCTGTCCGGCGATAGTTCAACTCTAGGCCAAATCCGCCCAATGCTAGCAGCGAACCGGCTGCTGCGATTCCTGTTGCTAAAGTCTCAATCACTCAAATCACCGCCAATAATATTTTGTGTTTACTGTAGTCGATCTCGGGTACTTTGAGCGACGATCCGGTAGTAATTGGATTGTGCCCAGTTTGTTGGGGGCGATCGAACTTATGCAAAATTACAGGTAAGTGCGATCGCGTCTAACGCCTAAAGCGGTCAATTTGCTGTTCAAAGAACTCGTTCGTGAGTTAGATCACTCCCAAATCTGGCGTTCTTTAATCAGGGTCTGAAAAAAATAAGTTTAACATCCAGAAGCTTTGTGGATACTGGTTTCTCTGACTTGCATATTTAGCGTTTCATAACGGAAATCACCAACGCTTACATCAAATCACTTAATTCAATAATATAATATTATAATTTTTATAAAAAACGATATAATATTATGTTTATATCGTTTTTATACCTTAACTTATAAGCTGGCAATCAACATTTTTCGACAATGGTTGTTCAGCATTTACACCTATACTTATAGATATTTAATAAATATTGCTTAGTCTGAGATATCAACAGTTAATCTGCTACCAAGTCTGTATACATAAGTTATTTTTGGATGGCTAACCTAAGACTGTGCCAGATGTGCGATCGCGATCGCGCGCCTCCAACTTCTTCAAAGCCCAATGAACATGGAATGAACGCCAGCGCCGCTAGCGTAATCAATGAGTAGTGCGATCGATCTACAACTGACCAATTCTTGTTTTTCCAAGCCAGTACAGTAAATGTGGGTAATCCCAAAGTCATGCCAGTAGTCACGGTGGAATATAAAGCAAGCCAATGATTATGGCAGGTACACCATACAATAGTTTCCATACACCAATTCGCCAAGCTACTAAAGGTAGACCAATCAAGAAAACCAGATTCAGAATGCCGAGAGGTTGATAACTAAAAAAACCCGATTTCTTCAAGAAACCGGGGTTTTCATACTCAAACTGCGTGTTTTCGATACCAATCAATCGTATTTTTCAACCCTTCCTTAAACTTTACCTCCGCAACAAAACCAAACTTTTGCTTAGCCCTTTCCGTATCCAAACAGCGGCGCGGCTGACCGTTTGGTTTGTCTGTTTCCCAAACAATTTCTCCCTCAAATCCCATCAATTCGCAAATCGTTTCCACTAAATCGCGAATTTTAACTTCGCTATTCGTTCCCAAATTTACCGGGTCAGATTCACTGTAAGATTGAGCCGCCATCACAATTCCCCGCGCGGCATCTGTGGAATACAAAAACTCACGGGTAGGGCTGCCATCGCCCCAAACTGGCAGTGTTTTGTCTCCCCTTGCTTGTGCTTCGTGGACTTTGCGAATTAATGCGGGGATGACGTGGGAACTCTTGGGGTCAAAGTTATCTTCCGGGCCGTACAGATTTACTGGTAGCAAGTAGATACCGTTGAATTCGTACTGCTGGCGGTAGGATTGCAGTTGCACTAATAAAGCTTTTTTGGCAATTCCATAAGGTGCATTTGTTTCTTCAGGATAGCCGTTCCAGAGGTCGTCTTCTTTGAATGGAACAGGGGTGAATTTGGGATAAGCGCAAATAGTGCCGACGCAGACAAATTTTTCGACTCCTGCTTCGTAGGCGGCGTGGATTAGTTGCACGCCCATCATCAAATTGTCGTAAAATAATTCAGCGGGCTTGATTTTGTTTAAACCGATGCCGCCGACGTGGGCGGCGAGGTGAATGATGATATCTTGTTTGTCGGCGGCGCGCTTGCAGTTTTCCATGACGCGGAGGTCGCAGTCGATTGATCGAGTCACCGAAATTTTATCAGCATCGGCCCCTGCTTTCACTAACTGGTCGATTACCTGACGGCCCAAGAAACCGGCGCCGCCCGTGACTAGAATGCGTTTGCTGCTTAAATCCAAGCTTGTCATAAATTTAGCCTCGGGATTTTGAATAAGGGTCTATCGACAATTCCAATTCTAAAATTGTTGCTTTAGCAAAAAAAGCTTTCAGCTACAGAACGCGGTTGCCCACAAATCAGTTTTAGCTGCTGCAGATAGGGAAAATGTGAGCCGTGCACACCCTAAAGTTAGATTTATGAGCCGCGAGTCCTCAACTATCATTTTAATGTTTTTGTTAGCCCGTACATCTGAAAATTTTGCGAGCAATTAAGCTGGTTCTTTGAATGCCGATCGCGCTAATGAGTAGATGCTCGAAAAAAACCATAGTATATTGTAGGGGCGAGTACGGGTTAAGAGCGCGAGATACAAGCGAGTAGAGCAGTGAGTTCACCCGTCCTCCCATGTAATGTTTATTTGTTGCCACCTACTTAGCTGTCACAATCCTCTAATCCTTTATGAACTGTGTGCAGGGGCAACCCCCCGGTGCGCGCTTTTCGCGAAAGGGGGTCGACACGGGACACTACCCCTACAAATTGTTAGCACTGACGGCTTTGTTTAGCTACTCAATCAAATCCGTTGCCCGAACCCCGACCTTGCTGGTCTAAAGCTTTCATGTCAGCATCTACCATTAAATGTACTAACTCCTGAAAAGTTACAGAAGGTTCCCAATTTAATTGCTGGCGCGCCTTAGTCGAATCGCCAATCAACAGTTCCACTTCTGCCGGACGCAAGTAGCGTTCGTCAAACTCCACATATTTTTGCCAATCTAAATTGACGTAAGTAAAAGCCAAATCGAGAAATTCCTTAATGGAATGGGTCTCGTTAGTAGCAATGACATAATCGTCAGGCTTGTCTTTTTGCAGCATCAGCCACATCGCCCGCACGTAGTCTTTAGCATAGCCCCAGTCCCGCTTGGAATCGAGATTTCCCAAGTAAATTTTTTTCTGCTTGCCGGCGACTATTCTGGCAATGGCGCGAGTAATTTTGCGAGTTACAAAAGTTTCGCCGCGGCGGGGAGATTCGTGATTGAACAAGATGCCGTTGCAGGCAAAAAGTCCGTAAGATTCGCGATAATTTACTGTTTGCCAGTGACCGTAAACTTTGGCGCAGGCGTAAGGACTTCTGGGATAAAAAGGAGTTGTTTCCTTCTGCGGAACTTCCTGCACCAAACCAAACATTTCCGAAGAACCTGCTTGATAGAACCGCACTTCTATGCCGGTGCGGCGCTGATAGTCCCGAATTGCTTCTAGCAGGCGCAATACTCCCATTCCTACTGTGTCAACCGTATATTCCGGCGAGTCAAAACTGACTCGAACGTGAGATTGAGCGCCTAAGTTATAAATTTCTACCGGCTGAACTTCTTCCAATATCCGGCGCAGAGTAGTACCGTCGGTTAAGTCGCCGTAGTGCAGAAACAACCGCGCGCCCTCGCTATGAGGATCTACATAGATGTGGTCAATTCTATCGGTATTGAAACTCGAACTGCGCCGGATAATGCCGTGAACTTCATATCCTTTCTCTAACAGTAATTCGCTCAAGTAGGAGCCGTCTTGACCTGTAATACCTGTTATTAGCGCTCGCTTGCGTTGCGTCATCTGATTTTCCTTTGACAGGCTGTGTTAATTCACTTCGGACTTTCTGGGCAGAGGCTGTTGTTGCCTGTCGGTCCTCTTCTCAAACTCTACGTTAACTCACAATCCTTCGATCGGCATCAAGGAACTGTTTAGTTTTGACAAAGAGTTTGTCGCTTGCTGTCAGTAGTCAGCATCAGTGGTCAGTAACAAATAAAACTAACTACCGATTGCTGACTGCGGACAAAAATTAATATGCGCCGTTATTTTTGGGAAATATCACAACTCCAATTGTTTTGAAAACAATCCACATATCCATCCAAAGGTTTTTGTCATTTGCGTAATAGAGGTCGATTTGGACTCGGCGGGGATATGGAATGTCGTTGCGACCGGACACTTGCCACAAGCCTGTAATTCCAGGTCTTATGGTGAGAATTTTGTTGATGTGACGGCCGTATCTCGGCAGTTCTTCTTCAACTAAAGGTCTCGGCCCGACGACGCTCATATCTCCTTTTAAAACATTCCAAAACTGGGGAAATTCGTCTAAACTTGTCATTCGTAAAAATCTTCCAATCCAGGTAATTCGAGGGTCTTGTTTCAGCTTGAAATTGTCCTCAAACTCTTGACGCAAATGCGGAGATTTTTCCATGATTTCCAGCAATATGTCGTCCGCATTTTCCACCATCGTTCTGAATTTAAGGCAATAAAACCTTTTACGGTTTTTGCCTACTCGTTCCTGTACGTAAAAAATAGGCCCGGACGAGCTTAAGGCGATCGAGAAAGCCAAAAGCAGGTAAACCGGAGCAAACAGGATCAGAACCGATAAGGAAAACAGGATGTCAAATAACCGCTTGAAAAGTTCTCCGTCGAGGCTCTGTAGAGAACGACTTATGCGTCTATCTCCTTGCAGGACAGGCTGAAAACCGCGTCTTGCGATCGCTCGAATTACCTTGCCGGAGATTAGTTGGCTGTCGGCAGTCATCTTACTCCTTCACTTCACACCACACACAGTCCTGATCATAAAGCCTCAAGACGCTTTGTTCTCTGAATTATGTTTCAAATACTCAATTTTCTGCCTTCTGAATACTTGAGAAGGCAGAATGCAGCTATTTTGAAGGCAGCGGAAGCTGAAGGCATAAGGCTTCTGAAGGAAAAAGTCCGATGGAAGCCGTCAAGCGTGAAGAGGGCACAAAGCACTTATACAGAGGGCTTCTGAAGGCACTTATGCAAAAGGCACAAGGCAGAAGGCAGATTTGCCCCTTCTGGCCTTCCGGCTTTCTCCCCCTCTCCCACTCTCTCAACTCCCAGACTTGGTAAAAAAATCGCGGGATTGAAATTCCTGATAGCAGCGTTCCACAAAAGCTAGATAGCGTTGCCCAAAGACTTCGGGGGCAAACTGTTCAGCGCGCAACCGGCAGATTTCTGGTCCAAATTTACCTTGCAACTGCTCAAATTCTTCGACAGCTTCGACTAATGCTGCTGCGGTTTGGGAGGAAAAAAATAAACCTGTCCCAGTCGCTGGGTGTTGGCGAATGTCGAGCACTGTCTCCAAAGCGCCCCCTGCTGCATAGGAAATTACCGGCGTTCCGCAAGCTTGAGCCTCTACCAAAGCTATGCCAAAATCTTCACAAGCTGCATATACAAAGGCTTTCGCCTCTGCCATGTATTTTTCAACTATTTCGGCGGGCTGCCAGCCGAGCACTTGCACGTTGGGTTTGGCTATTTGCCGAATCATTTCTAATTCTGGCCCGGTGCCGATAACAATTAGAGTATGCCCGAGTTGATTGAATGCTTGGACGATCGCACTAACGTTTTTGTAACTTACCAACCGGCAAACTGTGACGTAAAAGTCTTGTTTTTGCCGCATCAAGGAAAATCGATCGATGTTTACCGGCGGATAAATCACCTGGGCCCGCCGCCGGTAACACCGCCAAATTCGGCGCGCCGTGTGTTGGGAGTTGGCGATGAAATAATCAACGCGGTTGGCGGAAATTACGTCCCACTGCCGCAGTCGGTGCAACAAATATCGCGTCAGCAGGCCCGGGATGCCCCGTCCGGCTTTGCTGCTGCGCAAATAGTCAAAAGTTAAGTCCCAAGCGTAGCGCATGGGCGTGTGGCAGTAGCAGACGTGCAGTTGCTGGGGACTGGTGAGGATGCCTTTGGCGACGGCGTGGGATGATGAGAGGATGATGTCGTATTCTCGCAAATCTAGTTGTTCGATCGCGATCGGCAGCAAGGGCAAATATTTTTGGACACCGCTGCGGGCTCCGGGAAAGTGCTGCAAAAATGTTGTGCCAATCTTTCTTTGGAAAAGATAGCTTTCGGGATTAGCTGATTCAAAGTCGATGAGGGCATAGACATCTGCCTCGTCTACGTGTTTGAGGATTTCCTGCACTACGAGTTCTGAACCGCCAGTAGCTAAGGGCGTCAACCATTCGTGAACTAGGGCGTATTTGAGTTTTTTCACTTGTTATGTAGCCGATCGAACGATGTGTTAGCGCCAGTTCTGTCAATATTAATCTTACTGAGGGAGCACTTACGCAATATCCAGGCATCTAGCAGGTTTCTACGTAGATATCTAGATCGAACCAAGGATTTTGGGAATAAACGGGGTTGTTGTGAAATTCAGCGACAGCAAAACTGCACTCTCCGGCAGTGATTTCCCCAATTGTTGACAAGAAATACTATTAGGCGGAATACTGAAGGTGATTTGCGAGCGCCTAAATCTTCGGAACGGGCGATCGGCTCAATGTGGTGTGAGGTAAAAATGTCAAGAATTTTGTGGAAGGGACTTTTAGTTAGTCCCGCAGTATTGGCAGCAAGTTTAGTCGTATCTTCGAGGGCGCTAGCAGCAGAGCAACCTGTAGAAATTGCCGCGACCGAGCAAGCTCATCAATTGCAATTAGCAGGTGCTGCCACCGAGGTGGAAAAGTCTGAGATAGCAGCGGTTACGGCCGAAACAGCGTCAGTAGCTAGCAACTTGACTGTTGATACTATTGAGAAAGAAAGTGCGAACCTCTACGAGGCCTTCGCTAACGATCCGATCGCCCCAGTTGCCGAACAGGCAAAAGCATTGGAAGTTGCAGCAGCAGATTTAAGCGAAACCAAACCCGCAGTCGCGCCCGCCAATTTAAGTGTTGAACAACCTGTCGCGGAGCAAATTCCCGCAGTCGCGCCCGCAAAATTAAGCGAAACGCAACCCGCCGTTGCACCAGCTAATTTAAGCGCGGAAAAATCCGTCGCACAACCCGAGCCGATTTCCCAATCGACTAATCCAAGTGCCCAACCTCAAGCACAGTCAAATGTTTTAGAACAAATCAACCAATACAGCGCAGAAGACAGTAGCAGCGAAGATGCGGCAGGCCAAGTCACCTCTGTTTCGCAACTTTCCGACGTTCGGCCCACAGATTGGGCGTTCCAAGCTTTGCAATCCCTAGTAGAGCGCTACGGGTGCATAGCTGGCTATCCTGACGGCACTTTTCGCGGCAACCGGGCGATGACTCGCTACGAGTTTGCAGCAGGTTTAAATGCGTGTTTGGATAAAGTTAGCGAGCTGATTCAAGGCGGTTCCAGAAATCTGGCGACGCGAGAAGATTTGGCTTCTGTGCAAAGGTTGCAAGAAGAATTTGCGGCGGAATTGGCAACTTTACGTGGCCGCGTCGATGCTTTGGAAGCGCGCGCCTCTGAATTAGAAGCAAATCAGTTTTCAACTACAACTAAACTCAACGGCGAAGTGGTATTTGCTTTGACTGGAATCGCCAGAGGAGATGATGCCGAGGGTCGCGAAGCTGATCAAACGACGGCTTTTGGCAGCAGGGTTCGGATCAATTTCGACACGAGTTTCTCTGGCGAAGATTTGCTGAGAACTCGACTGCAAGTTTTAAATTTGGGTTCGTTTTCTACTAATAATACGAAAACCGCTGAAGGGGAATTGCGGTTTAATGCCGGGCCTTTTGGCGAGGCTAGCAATACTGTAGGTTTAGATGCGCTGCTTTACCAATTCCCTCTCGGCAAAAGCACTACTGTAATTCTAGAAGCCAACGCCGGCGCGGCTGACGATTTTACCAACACAGTCAACCCTTACTTTGACGGAGACGGCGGCTACGGCGCTCTTTCTAACTTCGGTACTCGCAACCCGATTTACCATTTGACTGGCGGTTCTGGCATCGCTCTGCGGCATCAGTTTGGGGAAAAACTGGAGCTGAGTTTAGGATATTTGGCCGGCAATGCCGCGAGCCCGACGCGGGGTAACGGTTTGTTCAACGGTTCTTACGGCGGTTTGGCTCAGTTGACTTTCAAACCGAACGATAACATGGCTTTAGGTTTAACTTACGTTAATTCCTACAACTTTGTTACCGGTACCGGCAGCAATGCTTCTAATTTCCCGGTGCGTCTCGGTTCCTTCGGGTTCGACAGCGATAGCACTCTCCCGGTTTCTAGCAATTCCTACGGCGCGCAAGCTTCGTGGCAGTTGAACCGGGGATTTGCAATTGGCGGTTGGGCGGGTTACACCAACCAGCGCATTTTATCCAACTTGGCTACTCCTACCGGTTCTGTGCAGCGGGGGGATCAAAAAATCTGGAACTGGGCAGTTACTTTGGCTTTTCCCGATTTGTTGAAAGAAGGAAATGTGGCGGGAATTCTGGTAGGTATGGAACCCAGGGTGACGAATTCTACTAATCGGACTTTGCCGGAAGATAAGGATACTTCGCTGCACCTTGAAGGTTTTTATCAGTTTAAGTTGAGCGACAATATTTCTATCACTCCTGGCCTGATTTGGCTGACTGCTCCCGACCACAATAAGGATAATTCTGATTTGGTGATTGGGGTGATCAGAACGACGTTTACTTTCTAGGAGCGGGTTTAATTTTTAAACAGAAACGACCAGCTTTAGCAAAAGCTGGTCTGCACAAATAGTTAAATCCGTTGTGTTCCCACAGTGTTGTTCTCACAGTGAGGAAACCCAAGTTGCACGTTTCTTTGCAAAGGGTTCTAAAAGAAATATCATCTCTCTTAAGCGGTATTATAACAACAAAATTTAATTTTCTGTAATAAAAGTTTACATTACAGGCGAATTTTAATTATGAGGGGACGATCGCACTCCCGGTAACTTTGTATAATCAAACCGGAGTTCAAAAATCCGGTTTCTGCGTAGGTTTATCGGTTCCAAACAGGTTATTTTGCGTAAGAACGAGGTTTCGATTGCCGATCGACCATTCTCACACTTTGTATAAATCAAGCCGGAGCTTGCTGCGGTCTGCCCCAGACAATCCGCTCCTGCTTGTATACAACCATACCCGGTTTCGCGCCTTTCGGCTTGTATACATATTTCGGTTCTGTATAAACCACCGGGACTTGTTCGCTGTTGCGGGCGCGACTGTAGTAAGCAGTCATGTCAGCGGCAAATTGCAAATCAGTTTCTTCAGCCACAGTACCGGGTTTGAGACGCAGCAAAGCGTGGCTTCCGGGAATCTCTAGGGTGTGGAACCACAAGTCGTAGTCGTTGGCGGTGCGAAAAGTGAGTTGGTCGTTTTGACGATTGTTGCGCCCGATTAATAATTCAAAGCCGCTGGGGGTTTGGTAGCGGTGAAATTCGATCGCAGCATTTTTGTCGGTACTGCGGTAATCTGGTACGTCTAGATATTTTTGTTGGATCAGTTCTTCGCGGATTTCGGCGAGGGTTTGCAAATCTTGGGTGTTGCGGTAGGTTTCCAAGACTGAAAGTGCGACTTCAACTTGTTCTAAATAGTCGATTTCTTCCTGTACGGCGGCTAACAAAGGTTCTACTGCAATGCGGGCTCTTTTAAGTTTTTGGTGTTTTTTGTAGAGGGCTTGAGCGTTTTGAACGGCGTTTTTTTCCGGGTTTAGGGGAATGATAACTGGTTTTTCGGTTTCAAAGTCGGGGAGAGAAATCGATTTCATTCCCGGTTCCCAATGCTGCAAATTTGCCATCAGCAAGTCGGCTTGGGATTTGTGGGTGTCGGCGTCTGCTGATTGCTGCAAGCGTTCTTTAAATGTGTTGGCTTTGAGGCGCAGTTTTGCCAGGACGTTGTTGAGTTTTTGGGTAAGCTGATGCCGCAGTTGGGCGAATACTTGTTGATTGATTTCGCCTGTGTAGTAGCTGTTAAGTATTTCTTGAACGGAAGAGAAGGAAGAAGGAACAGAGGAGTTAGATTCGTTTCGAGATTCTGCCTCTTTTATATCCGGTGTCGGCCAATCGATGACGGTGTAGCCTTCGGCGGTAAAACTCGGGTGAAATTTGGAATTTTCTAGGCATTGCAGCCAGTATAGCCAGCGCTGGAATAGTTGCTGCCAGTCGTCGGGATTGAGGCTGTCGGTGGATTGTTCGGGGTCTAAATTTGCCGATCGAATCATTGACAAAACTAAGGCTTTACTCATTCCTCGGTAATTCTTCAGCAGATTGCCCTTTAATTGACCGGGAACCAGGCTAATTCGCGATTGCCAGCGGTTTTGAGATTCGCTCAGACTCGGGACTGCATCGGTCAAAGACGGGGGCATTTCGTAGGGTTGCCCGGTTTGGATGGGACGAACGGTGGACTGTTTGGCGCTGACTTGGTGGGCGCAGGTGACAACGAGGTTGTCTTGGGCGGTGAGGATGACGTTGCTGTACTTGCCCATGATTTCGGCAAAGAGGTGCCAGAGGGGGGGTTCTCCGGGGCGTTTGGCGAATTGCAAGTCGATGACTCTTTCCCAGGATGCAACGGGGGCGATGGAAACTAAGGCTAAACCGCTGAGTTGGTGCCGCAGTTGTTCGCTGAAGGTGAAGGTGTCGGGAATGCGGGGCGGGGGGTCGCCGACGCAGATGCGGGCGGCGACAGGATGCCAGGAAAGGTCAATCCAGCCGCGCCCTTTCATGGTACGGAGGGCCAGGGAAACGGTAAATCGATCGCGCTGGTAGACTTGTTCTAAGCGCGCTGGCAGCCATTGGGCTCGCAGTTCGCTGCAAGCTGCGGTTAAAGTTGTAAAGTCTACGGGTTGCACGGTGGCCTCTTTGCGATCGAACTATCTATTTCTATGCTGACAGATATCGGTCGTATTTGACCGATTGTATCAAAGTTTTGAAAGCGAATTTGAAAATCGGTTGAAAATCCGCTGATTGGAAATCCGGGCTGCTAATGTGCGATCGTACCTTGCAAATATAGGATACAACTTTCAAATACAGGACACAACTTGCAAATATAGGACACAACTTTCAAATACAGGACACAACTTTTAAATACAGGACACAACAATGTTGTGTCCCTACCTAATATTACGATCGAACCCCTCTCTTTCCATCTCCCTCTGCGCCCTCTGCGCCCTCTGCGGTACAATTCATCAAAAAAATCCAGTAAAAAGCGAGTCTGCTGCACCTATTCGTATGTTATTGTTAGTTAAATGGAAAACATATCTGTTCTAGAACAAGCCACTAAATCGAATACTAAACCATCTCCCGCCGCCGTAGTTACAGCTCTCCTAGAAGCCGAGAAAAACGCGAAACAAAATAAAATTCGCTATTCTTTCGAGCAAT
Organism: Microcoleus sp. K4-B3; assembly: GCF_036704615.1. Lineage (NCBI taxonomy): Bacteria > Bacillati > Cyanobacteriota > Cyanophyceae > Oscillatoriales > Microcoleaceae > Microcoleus > Microcoleus sp. K4-B3. Next base: position 26,661 of record NZ_JAUBSF010000025.1, on the reverse strand, counting down.
TAATCGGCAACTGGCAACTCTGCTTTATCACCGGCACCAAAAAGACTCGACAAAAAGCGGGGATTGTCTTGGGTGCTGGACGTTACATCCCTCAGTGGATTGCGAAAATTCAAATTGCTTATTCGGTCGAACCTGTTGCTGAAGGGGAAGAGAATAGCGAAATCGGCAGGGTGGAGAATTCGGTGCAAGTTGGGGCGATCGCACTAACTCTTTCGGGGCCGACTAAGTTTTTGGTTAATAAAAATATTTTAGCTTTTGATTTTACCAGACTTACTGTGAAATTGTTGGGTAAAACTGTGTATCAAGGAGTTATTCGCGGTGGAGAAGGGCGGGAGGCGGAATTTTTTAGTTTGAGTGTGGGGAAGCAGGCATTTTTTGCATATTTTCTGGTAGAAAGTGGGATAATTGCGGCTAGGGGCAGGGGCGGCGGATTGGCTTTATGGCAGAGAGTTTAGGTGAAAATGTGCGATCGGGAGATAAGAGTATTCATTGGTGTCAACTTATCTGTATCTCTCGTTTGTATCCAAGTGTATATCCCCCTAAACCCTCAGGGCTGTTTCATTCTCCCGAAGCCCGCCAGAAGCCTGCCAGGGGTTGAAACCCCTGTCTCATAGCTGAAGTCGTCTTCAGACGACTGAAAGAGTCATTTATAGTCCTCTTAAGAGGACTTTTGCTATGAGGCGGGGGTTTTAACCCCCGACGGACTTTTGCTATTAAGCGGAGGTTAAAACCCCCGACGGACTTAATACGGAGTCGCTACAATTGTTATCGTCATTTGTGTTTATTGATTAGGGTCGATCGCACACAACTTCAAACACACCCCCTGGAATAAACCGACACAAAGCCCTCCGGCGATCGTCCGCATCTTGGCGATTGACAAAACGCGCGATCGTATAGTGCTCAGCATTCGGTAAAATTCGGACGATCGCCCAAGAATTGCGATCGCCCTGCTTTGAGTTTTCAGGTGTTTTCCCTCGCGAATTTGAGTTGAGTTCGATCGCCCTGCGATCGGAAATCGTCGGAGAATTGGCTTTTCTGAGAGTGTTGAGGTAGCGGGCGATCGTACTTCCTTTGAGATTCGCCCCGACGCGCAGAATCAGAAACACCGCCAAGCTTTCGAGCTCTGGCCCAGTCATGCGCGCGCCATCGGCCTCAAAATCCTCATCAGAGTAGCTGCGGATACCCGACAGCAGTTGCGTGATACCAAAATCATCTAAAGCTTGTTGATAGCCGCGGTTATATTCCTTCCCGTCGCTCACAGGCTTTACCATAGAAATAGTCTCCTTACGTATTTAGGGAGCCATCAGCCAGCGACGAACTTTCCTAGGGATCTCGCTGGCTTTTGACTTTCTCAGATTATACCACTTAAGCGCTACATATATGTGTCGTAAATGACGTGAACTCGACAAGATAGCCCAGATACAGCACAATGACGATCGCCGTAGACAAGAAAATACTGAGCCTCTGATGACCAAACGCTTAACCACTTATTTGGCTGATGGAATCCATGACATCCTTGAAGAGTGGGCAAGTCAAGAACGCCGTTCAGTCAGCAGCTTGTCAGCATTCATTTTGGAGCAAGCAGCCAGAGAACGCCAAAAGGAAATGAAACAACAGCCCCAGCCATCGGATGAGAAGCAGGAGAAGAGTTGAGTGCTGTTCGTTCGTGCGATCTCTCAAAAAGAGGGAGGACTAAAGTCCTTTGACTTTTTGAAACTATAGCATAGATATAGCACACATAAATGCTTTAAATGAGCCAAACTCGACAGGATGGTCCAGATACAGCACAATTACGATCGGCTTAAACTAAAAAATAATCAATCTCTGATGACCAAACGCTTAGCGACCTATTTAGCCGATGGAATCTATGACATCCTTGAAGAGTGGGCAAAAGATGAACGCCGTTCAGTCAGCAGCTTGTCAGCATTCATTTTGGAGCAAGCAGCCAGAGAACGTCAAAAGGAAATGAAACAACAGCCCCCGCCATCGGATGAGAAGCAGGAGAAGAGTTGAGTGCGGTTCGTGCGATCGATCTTTTACTCCCTTCCCGGTAGAACATTATCTACTTCTTCCTTCTTCTTCCCTCTTCTTCCTTCGTGTCCTTCGCGTCTTCGCGGTTCAATAATACTAAATGAAATTTATCGGCATAGACTTAGGTTGGAGTTCAGGAGCAAGCGGTTTGTGCTGCTTAAATTGGGAAAACGATCGACTGCAATTAATAGAGTGCGATCGCCAACAATCCCTGAACGACATCCTCACCTGGATCGATACCCAAGTCTCCCCAACCGAAAGTGCGATCGTCGCCGTAGACGCCCCCACAATCATCGCTAACCTAACCGGAATGCGCGCGGCCGACAAACTCACCCACAAACACTTCGGGCGCTACCACGCAGGCTGCTATCCCGCCAATCTTTCCCGCCCCTTCGCCCAAAAAACAATCGAATTCGGCCTCAGTTTAGAAGCCAGAGGATTTGTCCACGCACCGATAATAGAATCTCAAAAACTAGGCAGATATCAAATAGAAGTCTATCCTCATCCAGCCACAATAAACTTATTTAAATTAGACAAAATCATCAAATACAAAAAAGGAAAACTGGCAGAACGTCAACTAGAATTGATGAAACTCTGCCAGTATATTATAGATATTTTACCGAGCCTTGAACCCTCTCTAAATCTGTCTTGTGGCACAGGCAAGATGCCTGTGAGTCTCGGCGGTTTAATTCCCTTAGAAATTCCCACCAGCATCGCCACCCTCAAAGCCTTAGAAGACCAGCTAGATGCTTTGCTCTGCGCTTATATCGGCGCTCACTGGTGGTACTGGGGAATAGAGCGAAATTTGGTTTTGGGCGATCGCACAACCGGCTACATCGTCATTCCCCAACTTCGATAACACGAGAGGAAGAATGACAGAATAGGGCATGACAACAGTCAACAGTCAACAGTCAACAGTCAACAGTCAACTGACTAATGTGCCCAAAGAATCACGCCAGCTTCATAAGGACTGCTGAGATTATCGTGCTTGGGCAAAACCCGCAACGACAAACCTTGCAAACCGCTAGAAGTATAAGTAATGTCAGCCGTATAAAGACTGGCATTGTGAGAATCTTCTCCCAAATACTCCATCACCACCGGCACGCCGCCGACAATATTTCCGTTAGCATCAACCGAACCTTGATAAAGTTCGACTTGCACGTCCGCAGGCGTCAATCCCATCAGATTAATGCGAGATTTAACAGCGATCGACTGATTGACCTTAACTTCCTTATCCTGGGAAATATCAACAGCCTCAATCTTAATATCCTGCCACTTCGCGAGAACGTGCTTCTTCCAGTGAGACAACTCCTTCGCCGGAGCGCAATTATCCGAAGTCATGGTGTGGAATCGATCGCTCACCGGGAAATATGCCCGCCGCGCGTAATCCTTCACCATGCGAGCAGTATTGAACAAAGGACAATTCAAGCGAATAGAATCCTTCATTTTCGCCGTCCAACCGCGGGGAATGCCGTCATCATCCCGGTTGTAAAACAGCGGTACAACTTCCTTTTCCATCAAGTCGTACAAAGCATTCGCCTCGACCTCATCCTGATACTTAGTATCTTCGTAAAACTCCCCATGTCCGATCGGCCAACCGGTACGAACATAATCAGCCTCATCCCACCATCCGTCAAGAATGCTCAGATTCGGCAAACCGTTCATCGAAGCTTTCATCCCGGAAGTACCGGAAGCCTCACGCGGGCGGCGCGGCGTATTCAGCCACACATCGCAGCCCGACACCATCATCCGAGCGACGTTAATGTCGTAGTTCGGCAAAAACACCATCGAACTCATCGTCTCGTGCTCGCGGATGAAGTGAACGATATCCCGAATCAATTCCTTACCCGGAATATCCATCGGGTGAGCCTTCCCAGCAATCACAAACTGCACCGGGCGATTTTGATCCCGCATGATCCGCATAATTCGATCGACATCGCGCAAAAACAGCGTCGCCCGCTTGTAAGTAGCAAAGCGGCGTGCAAACCCGATCGTCAGCACCTTGGGATTGAGAGCTTCCCGCGCGTGTTCGATTTCCGTTTGGGCCGCACCGCGCTCGCGCAAAGTCTTTTGCAGCCACTCCCGTGCGAACACCACCAACTCCGATCGACAGCGTTCGTGATTGCGCCACAGTTCCTCATCAGGAATCGACGAAAGCCTGTCCCAGAGACGATCGTCCTTACCGGTCATTTCCCAGTCCGGGCCGAGGTATCGATCGTACAACTCCTGAGTAGACTTCGCCACACAACTGCGAGCGTGAACCCCGTTGGTAATGGAAGTAATCGGCACTTCTTCCTGTGGCAAACCCGGCCACAATCCCTGAAACATGGGGCGCGACACCACACCGTGCAAAGCCGCCACCCCGTTGACAAAACTCGACATTTTAATAGCCAAAATTGCCATATTCAGAGGCCCGGACAAATCGCGAGTATTCTCCCGGCCCAATCCCAGAAACTCATCTTGCGACAAGCCAAACATCTTGGGATATTGACCGAGATAGTGCATCACCATATCGGGCTCGAACAAGTCAAACCCAGCAGGCACCGGCGTGTGAGTCGTAAACATACTGCTCGAAACCACCACCTGTTCCGCTTCCACGAAACTCAGGTGATATTCCTCCATCAGCATCCGAATGCGTTCCAAAGCCATGAAAGCCGCGTGGCCTTCATTCATGTGATAAGCCGTAACTGTCAGCCCCAATGCCTTGAGCATTTTCACGCCGCCGATGCCCAGCATGATTTCTTGGTGCATCCGCAGAGTTTTGTCACCGCCGTACAGTTGGTCGCTAATATCTTGGTCGTAGCGGCTGTTAGGTTCAATATTTGTATCCATCAGGTACAAAGGAACCGTTCCCACTTGTACCCGCCAAATCCGGGCATACACCTTGCGGCCGGGATAGTCTACCTCAATCCGCAATTCCGAACCGTCGGGATTGCGTTCTGGGTGCAGCGGCATATTGTAGAAATCGTTGAGCGGATAGCGTTCTTGCTGCCAGCCGTCGGCGTTGAGATACTGCGAAAAATAGCCTTCTTGGTAAAGCAGGCCGACACCGACTAAGGGCAAGCCCAAATCGCTAGCTGATTTGAGGTGGTCGCCCGCGAGCACGCCCAAACCGCCGGAATAGATCGGTAGGGCTTTAACTAAGCCGAATTCCATCGAAAAGTAAGCGTAGCATTCTTGCTGCTCTGTACCGCGCTGTTTGCGGTACCAGGGGCGATTTTTGAGATAATCGTCTAACTGCTGGGCTGCTCGGTTCATTTGGGCAATGAAGCCTTCGTCTTCTGCCATTTCTTGCAGTCGCTCTTGAGATATGGTTCCGAGCATCAGCACCGGGTTTTGGTTGCTGGAGTCCCACAGGTCTCGATCGAGGCGGCGGAAGAGGTCTTTGGTATCGACGTTCCAGTCCCAGTGCAAATTGTAGGCAAGCTTGCGCAGGGGTTCGAGAATTGTCGGTAGCGAGGGGGAAACGTTAAATGTGCGAATCGGCTGCATAGACAAAGCTTTTATGTTGGAGTAGCGATATTTTCCTCTGTCTTTAGGTACAAGTCCGTTATTCTGCACACTATTTTAAGTTTTAACAAGCGCGGGCGACCATCTGTATCGAAACGACGCCGTGCCGTGTCCCTACCCCAGCTAAGCTTTTAACTGCGGTGGCCCGAGCGAGGACTTGAGGCCCCTGAGCTGACAATTCCTCAAGTTAAAGCGCTGTATCACGCTTTGGGCAAGAATCTTAACGAATTGCCCGACAACTTAGGCCCGCCGAAGCGCTCTAGCAGTGATGATGTTGGGGGTGCAGCGAAGGAAAACAAGTCGGGAGACTAAGATTCGCGGTCAAGAACTATAACTTTCGGGTGCGCACGAAGCACACGATCCCTATTTGTGGGTGAGGGGCGCAGATTAACTCTTGTCAGCAATACATAAATCTTGAACCGCGCCTCACCCACCCTACAATTGACTAATGACTAATGACTAATGACTAATTAAGCAGTTTTTACTTGTCGCAACTGAGAATTTACCAATAGCTTGCTAGCATCATTGGCTGATAGTGCAGGGCTGAAATAATAACCCTGGATTTCTTGACAGTGGAGCGATCGCAAACACTCCAACTGCTCTTTAGTTTCTACTCCTTCGGCTACAACACTCAAGTTCAAATCTCGCCCCAGGGTCGCTACAGCATTGGCGATCGCCCGTTCGCACGGATCGGTCGTCAGTTCGCTGACAAACGACCTGTCTATTTTTAAGATATTCAAGGGAAACTTTTTGAGATAATTTAGAGAACAATAACCCGTGCCGAAATCGTCCAGCGCAATCTGCACTCCCATATTCTGCAACTCCCTCAGAACTGTTGTGGTATAATCCACATCTTGCATTGCTGTAGTTTCGGTAATTTCTAACTCTAAATACTTGGGTGCTAAACCAGTTTTTTCCAAGCAGTTCGCTACCATTTCTAATAAATTAAATTGCTGGAACTGCCGAGCCGAAACGTTGACGGCTACCCGCAAATCTGGCTGCAAAGCATCCTGCCAAGCTTTATTTTGAGTGCAGGCAGTTTGCAGCACCCATTCCCCAATGGATACAATTAGTCCGTTCTCTTCGGCGATCGGGATAAATGTAGCGGGAGTAACTAAACCTAATTCTGGATGTTGCCAGCGCAGCAGGGCTTCCATACCCTGAATTTTCCAAGTACTGATGTTGACTTTTGGCTGGTAGAAAACCTCGAATTCTCCCTTTTCTAGAGCCTCGTGCAGCCTGTGTTCTATAGTTAGCAACTGGCTGCCTTGGGGATTAATTGTTGAAGTATATAACTGATAGTTATTTCTTCCCTTTTCTTTAGCGCGGTACAAGGCGGCATCGGCATTTTTGACTAAAGTTTCGGCATCTTCACCATCATCGGGATAAAGGGCTATGCCGATGCTGCTGCTGACGTGAAACGCCTGTTCTTCTAGTTTAAATGCTGGCTTTAAATTGTTGAGTATTCTTTGAGCTGTTTTAACTGCATCTTCTAAGCAATTGATGTCGGGAAGCAGTACGGTAAATTCGTCGCCTCCCCAGCGGGCAACCGTGTCAGTCGATCGCAAAGTGTCGCTGATGCGTCCGGCAAAACCTTCTAACAGGCGATCGCCCGCAGCGTGACCTAGTGTATCATTAATCTTTTTGAATCTGTCCAAGTCTAAAAACATCACAGCTAGCATTTTTTTTGTTGTTTTAGCTTTTTTTAATGACACCAGCAGCCGTTCGTTAAAAAGTATCCGGTTCGGTAAACCGGTGAGTTGGTCGTAAACAGCTTGATAGCGGATAATTTCTTCAGCTTGCTTGCGCTGAGTGATGTCCATCATCGTGCCGATCGCCCTTACTGCTTTGCCACTTTCATTGCGGATGATATACCCGCGATCGAGCACAAAAACATATCCCCCGCCTGCACGGTGGAAGCTGTATTCCTCTGACCAACATTGAGCGTCTGAGTTCATTGCTTCGTTGAAGCTTAACATCACTTTTTCTCGTTCTTCAGAATGAATATTTAGCCACCAGGATTCTAATTCTATCGTCTGAGTTTCGTTGAGTTTATATCCAAAAACGTTTTCAAACTCTTTACTCAACCAATACTCATTTTTTAACAAATCAAAATCCCATACAGCATCATTTGTCGCTCGCGTCAGCAAGTGAAAGCGTTCTTCGCTTTTGCGCAGCTTTTCTTCGGATTGCAAGCGTTCCGTTACATCCCGAAAGCTGAATACTCGACCAGTAATTTTGTCTCCCGTGCGCTGTGGCAGCGAGTAGCGTTCCAAGATTCTGCCATCTTTAAACTCGATGATATCGAAACTTTCTGCTGCCGGGCGATCGGACAATTCTTTAGCGCGGTTGAGAAAGATTTCCGGATATTTTAACTGGTTGATTCCGAAACCCAAAATTTGGTTGTTATCTCTCAAATCGAGTAGGAAATCTGGCAACCGCCACATTTGGGCAAACTTACGGTTAAAGCTGACAACTTTTCCTTGGCCGTCAACCGCCAGAATGCCGTCTGCTGTTGATTCAATGGTTGCCTGAAGCAAGGAAATAGATGTTTCTAGTTCTAACTTTGCTAATTTGCGATCGCTGATGTCAAACGCTGTGATTAATATTGACGCTTTTCTCTCAAATTTGATAATATCTACAGTTGCTTCAATCCAGCGGGCTTCTCCGGTTTTAGTGAGAATTTTTATTTCATATTTTGAGCCGGCGCTTGCTGGTGGCTGGCTGGATTTACCCCAGTTTTTAACTATTTCTATAAAATCTAGATGAATTAAGTCGTATAAATCCAACCCTAGCAATTCTTTGCGAGTATATCCAGTCAGAGCTTCTGTCTGAGAATTGACATAGCGCAACTGTCTGCAGTGATAGATCAATGCTGCTGCATTAACAGTTTCTATCAGTTGCCGAAACTTTTTTTCACTGCGCCGCAAATTTCTTTCAGCCCGCTTGCTGTCGGTAAGATCTTGTGCTATGTACAACTTGCCGCTGACCTCGCCTTTGCCATTGCGAATAGTTGAAATAGAAAGCAGTACAATTATTTTTTTTCCATGTTTGGAAAGGTAGACTTTTTCGATGTTGCAGACAGAAATTGCGGTTGTTAAATTTGTTACTTCTAACTCGGGCGCAGGTGATTCAGTTTTATTAAAAAGTCCGGCTATTGGTTTGCCTAACAACTCTTTTTTAGAGTATCCCAAAAGTTTACAGGTAGCTTGGTTTAACGACAGAATATGACCGCCCGGGGTAGTCGCAATTATCGAGACGTTCATTTCCTCGCAAATATCGAGGGCATATTCGGCAGTTTGCTGCACATCTTGGGTCATTGTGGTAATAGTATCCCAGATATCCTGTTCTTTTTTTGGAGGCAACAGTTTTTCTCCTTCTGGTAACCTGTCCTTCCCTGTTTCAGACTTCGTTTTGACTAACCCGATCGCCTTGGATAAGATATTTACTCTATTCTTCCTGATTAATAAGGAGATTACTACAGAAATAAAAGCCAGATAAGCGATTATTTTTAACCTAAAACTACGTTCTTTTTCAGGAATTTCCTCAGATTGTATAAAATTGTGGCTGGGTAAATTTACTGGTTCTGGGTGGGATAATTTATCCACAAATAAGTCGGCGCTTACAGAAGCAGGAGGGCGAGATGCCGATCGCAAATAGCTAAATTTCTCAGGCGCAACCAAACTTTCTCCTAGAGCGCGGCCGTCTCTATCCCCTACACTTGGCAGCAATATTTTGGCATTAATGGAACATTCCACACAAAAAATAGCAGCAGTTAAATATCCCATAATTAATCGATATCTAATTTTCATTTGCTCCTGTTCCTAATGTTAAATAGATGCTTTTGCGCTGTAAAAAATCTGAAAAAACTCGCTCTTAACTTGAGGTAAACAACAAAACATATCCAAGGTTATGCGGTTAATTTGATTTTACAACAAAATATTGGTTTTCGTAAATAATTATCATTTTAATCTTAATTTAAAATGTGTCACCAGCCATTGTGCCACAAATTCTCAGCCATTATGCTTAGACACCGGCCCTGAGCGCGCTAAAATTATATAATTCCTGCAAGAAAGCGGCTGGGATTGGTTATAAAAATAAACAATTAGCTTAAAATCGATGCAGACACCCACTAATTGAACCAATGAGTCAGACGATCCCAGAACTCCAAAAAGAAGTCCGCGCGCTGCAAGCAGAAGTTGCCGCCCTGCAAGAGTCGCGGGACCAACTTAGCGTACAGCGCTCTGAGTGCCGAGTGGCAGTCAGTTTTCCCAAGAATAATACTCCTGAGGCCATTGCCGAGTTCCACCAGCAAAATGCTGCTTTTGGGGAGCAGTGGTTGCAGCAAATCCAGGAGATTGACCTAGAGACTAAAATTATTGAAAAGCAACTGCAACAAAAACAGGCTGTACTAAATTACAAACAAGGTGAATTAGAAAACTTGCTGGCTGGACAGCACTGGCAAGAAGTAGAAAACGACGTTCAAACTGGGGAAAAACGATTGCAAGCACAAGCTCGCAGAATCAATCAAGCAGCAGCGCAGCTAGAGGCAGAGATCCAAGCTTTAAAAGCACTGTACGATCAACTCAATCCCAGTTATTCCGAGTGGTTTCAACAACCCACTCAAATAGTTGAATTTTCTGCAAAAACTATTCCTTATGCTTTCCCCAGCAGCAGCGGGTTGATATTGGAAAATAAGGAGATTGAGTGGGAAAACAAGTAGTGTTAAACTGTAAATTTTAAAGGTGAATTAGTAGGGTTGGATGTCGCCGTCGAAGGCTCCAATAAGCAAGATAGGCGGCGGCGAAATTCAAAGGTTTTTACCTAGGTTATTATCTTGTAATCAAAAAGTATACAACCTGGTTCTGCCTTAGCTGTAGCTAATGTTAAAAAACTTGAGTCTCATTTTTTGAAACAGGTTTATTTTTAACTAGGGTGTCAATATAAAATATAAAATCTAACAGTCCTGGACGCATCAACTGGGTTCTACGAAAAAACTTCGTTGCAGCCCTGGCTCACTCTAAAAAACGCGGTTTATGAGAGTGAGGAGTGCGTGAGCTTTGTCTAAAATCTCAAATAGACTTACTGATGAAACAATTGATTTGGATAGCGCTATTTATTCTGGTTGCGGTGACGGCTGCGGGTTGGGGTTCTCACTCGTGGCAACGGTTGTCGGCTGTACCCGAAGTTTCGATCGATCGCAATATCCACACTTCCCAAAACCCTTTTCCCTTACCGCTTCCTGCTGAAAAAGATCCTTTTTCTTTGCCCCAAATTGACCAGTCCCGGTTGTGGAAACACGTCGAAACTTTAGCAGGAGAACGCGAGGGAGAACGAGCTCGCTCTTTTACTAGAGACTACATTTCCCAACAACTGCAAACATTAGGATTTTCCCCGGATTTGCAGCCGTTCGATCGAGGAATCAACGTCTTCGCTGAGAGAAAAGGTACTGACTCAAACGCCGGTGCAATTTTAGTGGCAGCACACTACGATACTGTACCCAACTCGCCCGGGGCTGACGACAATGCGACGGGAGTTGCTGTAGTTTTAGAAGTAGCAAGATTGCTGGGTTCCAGCCCCACGCCTCGGACATTGCAAATAGCATTTTTCGACAGGGAAGAAATCGGACTTTTAGGCAGTTTAGCATTCACCGGTAGCGAGGCGCGGTTAAAAAATTTGCAGGGAGCGATCGTCCTGGATATGGTAGGTTATGCCTGCCGCACGCCCGGATGCCAGCAATATCCCGAAGGATTGACAGCGCAACCTTTTCTAGAAGCATCGGGGGTAAAATCTCCCGATAAAGGCGAGTTTATCGCTGTGATTGGGGATGCGGAACATCCGCTGCTGTTGAAAAGTTTTGCGGAGTCGGGAAAAGCCGATTTACCTGCGGTGGTGGCGCTGCCGGTTCCCCTCAAAGGGTTGCTGACTCCCGATGTTTTACGCAGCGACCACGCGCCTTTCTGGTATAAAGGAATTGGTGCTGTGTTGGTGACGGATACTGCAAATTTGCGATCGCCCCACTATCACCAATCTAGCGATACATTAGCAACTATCGATCGACCTTTTTTCGCCGGTTCTGCTCAAATTGTTGTTAATGCCGTGGCTAAATTATTGGAAATTAGCTAATTGATAATCGGTAATTCTACTCGTTACCAGGCTCTGCCTGGTAACGCATATCCGGAGGCTCTGCCTCAAATTTTCCCACGCCAAGCAAGCGAGGCAGAGCCTCTGGAAATCGGTTCCTAGGCAGAGCCTAGGAACCAGCTAAATAACTAATAAGTAATAACAAATGACTAACAAAGAAAGCCTGCAACGGCATTTACTGCAATTAGACAATCGAGGCTACAAAGCCTACAAAGACATTCAAGGTAACTACGACTTTTCTGAATTCACATTAATTATTGATTACGTGCAGGGAGATCCCTTTGCTTCTCCCAGTAAATTTAGAGTCATAGTTCCCCCCAACATTGCTCAAATTCCCCGCGAACTTTTCAACTATCGCAGTCGAGAAATAGCCTTGCGAGATTACCTAACTCGCCAGTTTGACAAAGCCGCACACAGCATCAGCAGCAAACGCGGCACTGGGAAAAGCGGTTTGATTGCAGTGACTGGTTTTGGACAAGAAGTTTTAGAGCGAACTTCCGCATTTATCATTTCCTCAAATACATCCGATATCGAAGATTTAGGAGGAGTTGAACTGCGATTTGCCGTCGGACTTCCAGCGGGCGGACGCAGTATCTTAGGGCGACAAGCTGCTGAAATGCTGTGCGAAGATATTCCGCAAATTGTCAGCAAATCTCTGAAGTATGCTAACTTAAATGCTGCTGAATGTCGCCGTCACGTTGAAACTGTAGACGATGCTGACTGGCTGCGGCAGCAGTTAGCTGAAAACGGATTAGTTGCGTTTGTGGCTGACGGTTCTATTTTACCCCGCCGCAGCGGTGTTGACCATCGCCCTTTGTTAAATAATGCTGTGGCTTTTCACTCGCACCCGTCGTTACAAGTTGCGGCTAATTGTCCGAATGGCGGTTGGATTTTCGGTATGGGTATTCCCGCTGGCATTACTTTGATTGTTGGCGGCGGCTATCACGGCAAATCTACTTTACTCAGGGCGATCGAGTTGGGAGTTTACAACCGAATTCCGGGCGATGGTCGGGAATTTGTGGTGACTAATCCGGCGGCGGTTAAAATTAGAGCGGAAGATGGGAGAAGTGTGGCGGGAGTTGATATTTCGCCTTTTATTAACCACTTGCCGCAAGGTAGAGATACTGCACAATTTTATACTGAAAATGCGAGCGGTAGCACGTCGCAAGCTGCTAATATTATTGAGGCTTTGGAAGTGGGGAGAATGCCTGTTTTATTAGTTGATGAGGATACGGCGGCTACTAATTTCATGATTCGCGATCGCCGAATGCAGGAACTCATCGCTAACGATAAGGAACCGATTACGCCGTTTATTGATAAAGTGAGACAATTGTATGCAGATTATGGCGTATCGACTATTTTAGTCATGGGCGGAAGCGGCGATTATTTTGATGTGGCAGATACTGTGATTGCAATGGATAATTTTTACGCATATAATGTGACGGAAAAAGCTAAAAAAATTGCTAAAAATTACTTGATTAGCCGTGCTGCTGAAGGGGGAGAAAATTTTGGTGAGATTAGTCAAAGAGTGCCGGTTCCTGCTAGTTTAGATCCGAGTCGGGGACGGCGAGATGTGCGGGTGAAGGTGCGGGATGTTGATGAATTGGCTTTCGGAAATGAGGAGATTGATTTGGGTGCTGTTGAGCAAATTGTGGACAGCGGACAGTTAAGGGCGATCGCTGCGGCAATGGTTTATGCTAAGCAGCAATACATGGACGGGAAACGCACTTTGTCGGAAATCATAGATTTGGTGATGGCAGATATTGACGCGCAGGGGATGGATATTTTATCGCCTTTTCCTGAAGGCGATTTTGCCATGTTTCGACGGTTTGAATTGGCGGCGGCAATTAATCGGCTTCGTAGTTTGTCGGTTGTTGCTAAATAGACTTGCTTAATATAAGTGTATTGTTGTCCTACTTTTGATATGCTGACAAAAGTGAGTGCAAAAACCGCGATTGAAGTATGACCGGCAATATAGGACAAATAACTGCTTTAAGCGATCGACCGTATTTAGTATTAAGCAATCAAGGGGAGGTTTTACAGTTAGAGTTAAAACAGCAGCAGCACGTATTGGGGCGCGATCGCACTCGTGCTGATTTAGTCATTCCCGAACCCTGGCGCGCAGTTTCGGGCGTTCACGCTGTTTTGCGCCAAATTGGGGATAATTACTGGATTTACGACGGTGACGGGCAGCGGCCGAGCACTAATGGCTTATTTGTCGATCGCACTCGCATCACTCCCAATGACGGTTATTGTCTGAAAGACGGTACAGAAATTAAAATCGGTCTCGATCCTCAAAATCAAGTTTTGCTGACTTATTTTAATCCGCTGGCGAATCAGGTTGCTGTCCCTAGCAAGCAGTCAATTCTTCTTAAGAATCGGTCGGTTTTGTTGGGTCGCGATCCAAACGCTTCGCTGCAATTAGATGCGCCGCTTGTTTCTAGACGCCACGCCACAATTGACCAAGACAGTCGCGGCAATTATATTTTGCGAGACTACAGCGTTAACGGGGTTTTTGTGAACGGTCAGCGAGTCACAAATTCCGTACAATTGTCCGATGGAGATGCAATTCGGATCGGCCCGTTTACTCTAACTTACCGCAGCGGTGAGTTGGAGATGCAAGACTCCGGCAATCAAATTCGTTTGGATGCTGACAGTCTGGTGATTCCGAAGCGTTTGGATGGCATCACTTTGGCGATCGAACCGGGGCAGTTTGTAGCTTTAGTCGGCGGTAGCGGCGCTGGCAAATCTACTTTAATGCGGACGCTTTTAGGTATTGAAAAAACTACTAACGGCGCTGTGTTTCTCAACGGCGACAACCTGCGCCAAAATTTCAATATTTACCGCAATCAAATTGGTTACGTGCCTCAAGATGATATTGTTCACGCAGATTTAACAGTAGAAGAAGTCTTGAGTTATGCAGCTAAATTGCGATTACCTCCCGATACAGATGTCAATCAGGTAGTCGCAAAAACTTTAGAAGATATTGAAATGACTCACCGCCGCAAGGCTTTAGTAAAACAACTTAGCGGCGGACAGCGGAAGCGGGTCAGTATCGGAGTTGAACTGTTAGCAGACCCGAAACTTTTCTTTTTAGACGAACCGACTTCAGGACTCGATCCGGGTTTGGATAAGAAGATGATGCAACTGCTGCGAAAGTTGGCAAATCAAGGTCGGACGGTGATTCTGGTGACTCACGCGACGGCAAATATCACGATGTGCGATCGTATCGTTTTTATGGGTCGCGGCGGACGCCTCTGTTACTTCGGCCCGCCTAGGGAAGCGCTCGATTTTTTCGATGTCAAAACTGGCGATTTTGCAGACATTTACAACGAATTAGAAACAGGAGAAAACAACGTTTTAATCTGGGCGGAAAAGTTTAAACAATCTCCCTACTATCAGCGCTATATTGTCAACCACTTCAGCATCGGCAACCCCGGTGGAAAAACACCCTCTGCACCTTCTGTGCCAAAATCTGTATCTTTTGTCAAACAACTCCTTTTGCTCGCCCAGCGCTATTTTCAGCTTATTTCGCGGGACTTAGTTAACTTGAGTTTAGCTCTTTTAACGGCTCCGATCGGCATTAGTTTGCTGCGGCTGGCCGTCAGAGATAAAGACCCGTTAATTGGAGCGCCGGAGGCAACTTTAGCACCTTTGGCGCTCAGAGTTTTGTTTGTATTTACCTGCGCGGCTATTTGGGTGGGACTGGCAACTTCTCTGCAAGAAATTGTTAAAGAATCTGCTATTTATTTGCGCGAACGTTTGGTAAATTTAGGATTGTTTGCTTATTTGGGTTCAAAGTTTTTCATACTTTCTGGTTTGGCAGTATTGCAAACGCTGTTAATAGTAGGAGTTATTCTGAGTGCCTTTAAATCCCCCGAACCGAGTTTTATTTCCTGGCCTGTGGGAGCAAGTATTACCACATTCCTAACTTTAATGAGCTGCATAAGTCTCGGATTAGTCGTTTCCGCGATTGTTAAAAATAGCTCTCAAGCTAACAGCGCTTTGCCTCTATTATTGCTGCCTCAGATTATTTTTTCTGGAGTGTTGTTTAAGATGGAAGGTGCGGCGAGCAAGTTTTCTTGGTTGATGTTAAGCCGCTGGTCTGTGGGTGCTTACGGCTCTTTAGTTAATGTGAATGGGATGGTTCCCGCACCTACTACATTACCGGACGGCAGCATACTTCCTCAGCCCTTTGAGCCTACTCCTGTTTACGATCCAACGTGGGAGAACTTGGGTTTGAACTGGGGTATTTTGTGCGTGCATATTTGCGTTTATTTGATGTTGACTCTGTGGTTGCAGAAGCGGAAAGATATTCTATGAATTATTGGCTGATGAAGTCGGAACCGGATGTTTACAGTATTGCGGACTTGAAGGGCGATCGCACTTGTACTTGGGACGGCGTTCGCAACTATCAAGCTCGCAATTTTCTGCGAGAAATGAGTCGGGGAGATTTAGTATTTTTTTACAATTCTAATACTAAAATTCCCGGAATTGTCGGGTTGGTGCGCGTCGTTGAAACTGGGATTGCTGACCCGACTCAGTTCGATATGAATAGCGAATATTATGATGCTAAATCGCAGTTTGATGCGCCTCGCTGGCAAACTGTGAAAGTGGAGTTTGTTGAGGAGTTTGCTAAGTTAATATCTTTGGATGAACTGAAACAAAAGTTTAGCGCTGATGAGATTTTGCTGGTGAGGAAAGGCAATCGGTTATCGGTGATGCCGGTGTCTGAAAGTGCGGCACAGAAGATTTTGAAGATGAGAGAATCTAATGATTAAACCGCAGAGAACGCAGAGAGCACAGAGTCAGAAAAAAGAGAGATGAATAATTCCGATGCCAACAGATTTGATATTACCCACAGTCAGGACACGGCAGTGCCGTTTCCCTACAATTAATCTGGCGATGGTTACATCTCTCAGGTCGTGCTCATGATTATTTTGGGGTAGGGAAACGGCATTGCCGTGTCCGTCCTTGCCTATCATGTCTGAGTGCAACTGGAATTAATACCACAGGCAAGATGCCTGTGGCACAAATTGCTTGTGGGGTGGGCATCTTGCCCGCCCCAAATATTTGAAATCCCCTAAAGACCGGCCGCACAAACTGCGGCTCCAATTAACCCTACATTATCATTCAAAACAAGACGAACAGGCATCATTTCTAACAGCGAATCCATCCGGCCTTTGTGCCTAAAAGCTCGCATAAAACCCCCTTCTATAATCAGCGGCAAAATTTTAGCAGCGATGCCGCCTGCTATGTACAAACCGCCGTAAGGTAAAAGTGTCACAGCCAGATTTCCTGCCACTGCACCGTAGGCTTCTACAAACATTTGCATTGTTTGTTCCGAAAGCCGATCG
Source organism: Microcoleus sp. K4-B3 (assembly GCF_036704615.1). Taxonomy (NCBI): domain Bacteria; kingdom Bacillati; phylum Cyanobacteriota; class Cyanophyceae; order Oscillatoriales; family Microcoleaceae; genus Microcoleus; species Microcoleus sp. K4-B3. Next base: position 9,619 of record NZ_JAUBSF010000025.1, on the reverse strand, counting down.
CACTTTTTGAGTGCCGCCTGTGCAATTGTCGCCCCCGGATCGACAGTCTTCTCGCTTTTACCGATTTCTGACTCCCATTTTTTGATAACTTCCCCTACCTCCGATGATTCAGGAGCAAACTTTCTGTCCCGCAAAAACTGGTAAATTGAAACAATCCCTTGTCCCGAAACCACACGCTCGATCGATATTCTTTGAATGTCGTGTTTTGCTAACAAATATTTCAGCAATTCAAAATCCAACTCCGAGCGAGGTGCAAAGTCACCGTGTCCCCCTTCCGAAGAAAAAACTCTGATGCCATTTGCCTCGGGAATTGCAAAACAATTTCCCAAACCAGTACCCGCACCAATCACAGCAATTGGATCGTGTTCGCGGGGTTTTCCTACTTGCAAAGTGTGCAAATCTCGATCGTCCAAACCCCAAACGCCGTAGCCAACCGCAACAAAATCATTAATTAAACTTACGCGGGATATTCCTAATTCCTGTTCCAGACGCTTCGCATCCAGCACCCAAGGCAAATTAGTCAGTTTTGCAGTGTTGTTAACCACCGGGCCTGCGATCGCAAAACAAGCTTTTTCAGGTTCTGGTGCAAAATTTAACTTAATAGCAGCTTCCGTCAAAAACTGCCGCACCATCGGTACTAAATCAGGGAACTCCCCGCTCGGATAGCGAAACTCGTAAAGAGCGTTCATTTCACCCTTAACAGTCCTTTCCACCAAGCGTAAAATAGTCTTAGTTCCGCCAATATCGCCCGCTAATAATAATGCCATAAATCTCTTTTTCCACCAAACATAACATTCCCCATTTAAACACCCACAGTATTAATTGCCAACCAAGCACGCAGCACCTCAGCCACAGTCCAAGCTTGAGCCGTGCAGCCTCGGGGCGAGTGGGGGGCGTCGCCCTCAAAAATTTCGCTCAGACTGCCAACTCCGCCGGCCATTATATGATGTGCCATCGGTTCAAGGAATTGGCGAGCTTGTGCTGGGTCTTTGTATACGTGCAAGTGCGCCAAGACAAACGGGCCAATCAGCCAGCCCCAAGCTGTGCCCTGGTGGTAGGCGCTGTCGCGCTGCAATTGGTCGCCTCCGTATGCGCCGCGATACTGCGGGTGCTGCGGCGAGAGGCTGCGGAGGCCGACAGAAGTTAGAAGCTGTTGGGCGCAGGCGTCAACCACGCCGCGCTGCTGGATGGGCGTCAGTAACGGTGTATAGCGGGTTTCCTGGCGCATCCCCGCTGACAAGGAGTTGGCGGAGTGAGGAGAAATCGAGTTTAGGGGCAGGGATACGGCGAATATCTGGTTGGGCCGCAGGGAGCTATCTTGTCCGTCGGGGCCGTCGAGAACGTCGTAACAGTAACCGGTTGAGGCGTTCCAGAAGCGAGGAAATCCGGCGGCCGTTCGATCGCCCAATTGCTCGTATTCATAGTGAGGCTTGCCCAATTTTCGAGCAAAACTTGCCATTGCTTGTATAGCATTGTACCAAAGCGCGCTGAGTTCGATCGGCTTACCAATCCGGGGCGTCACCACCCAATCGCCGATTTTCGCGTCCATCCAAGTCAGTTGCACGCCGGTTTCGCCCGCGTAGACTAAACCGTCATCGGGATCGAGGCGGATGTTATACCGAGTTCCCTTGATGTGCCAATCGACAATCTCACATAACGCAGGCCAGAGTTCGCTCAAAAGTCGATCGTCCCCGGTGGCTTTGCAGTAAGCGCGAATTGCCTCAAAGTACCACAGTGTCGCGTCTGCGGTGTTGTATTCCGGTGCGCCGCCGGCATCGGGAAAGCGGTTTGGCAACATCCCCCGATCGACATACCGCGCAAATGTCCGCAAAATCGATCGCGCGATTTCCGATCGCCCGGTACAGATTGTGAGACCGGGCAAGCTAATCATCGTATCCCGTCCCCAGTCACTGAACCAGGGATATCCGGCGACGATCGTTTTGCCTTCGGGTTCCTCCGGTAGCGGGCGGCTGACGATAAATTGGTCGGCGGCGAGCACTAAGGTATTGATCCAGTCGGGAGATTCGCTCACTTTTGACCAGTTTTGCAGCAGTTCTCTCTCATAAGCGCGGCGCACTTCTAAAGCTTTACCGCCGTTGAGTTCGGTATTTTTCTCGGTGCTGGCTATCAATGTGAGAGAACTTCCCGGTGCGATCGTCATGTGAAAAGTCGCCGCGTGCAAGTGATCCTCGCAGCAATCCAATCCGCGGCGCTTTTCGGCTGCTAGATCCAATCCGTAATGCCAATTGTATAAGGGCGCAGAGACTCGAAATTTGGCCTCTGGTGTGGCATCTGTCAGCAGGTACAGGGGTGCAGCCTTGGGAAATGCAGTCACGCAAACCCCGCGTTCCAAGGTTTCTAGGCTCATCTGCCAGTCGCCGGCGCTCGTCGTGTGGTGGTAGTCGCGGTAGTTGACTAGGGCTTTGACAGCGAGGGCGATCGGTTGTGAGGCGCGGTGCAAGCGGTATTGAATATATGTTGTGTTAGCACCTTGCTGCATCCAAATCCGCTTTTCCAGGATAGCGTCGGCGAGAGCAAACCTCCAAACTGGCGTCGTGCCTTCGAGGTGAAAGCTTTCGACGTATTTGTAGCCGTGAGGTCCGATCGTACCGTCGGCCCAGCGGTTTGTATAAAGCGGATAGGGGCGATCGTTATACACAGCCGTCTCGTCCAGCTTGGCGAGCATCAAAGTGCGTCCCAGCGGGGGTTTGAGGGCGGCTACCAGCAAGCCGTGATAGCGGCGGGTGAGGAGATTGGCGATCGTCCCGCTAGCGTAACCGCCGATCCCGTTTGTGACCAACCACTCGCGAGACTCCGCCGAGTCGAGATTGCAGCAGATTTCCCGTCCAAAAGCCATAACCATAAAATCCACACTCGCGCTGATTTTTGACCTACCTTTAGGTAGATTTTTGACATGATATCAACCAGAAATATTAACGCTTGCAGGCCGTTAATTTGGCGATCGCCCCCGTGCAGATTCAGGCTCTAATTTAGACATAACCAACCGCTACTTTTGCCACATACACAATTCTAGCCTTTGATGGCTCTATCTAAAGTTAGTTGTTTCTTATATTAAGTAATATTACCGTCTAAACAGGCGCTGAACGTTAAAGGCAAAGCATTTGATAGCGCGTCGGGCGATCGAACCACCAACCTATTTTATAAGGAGAACAACTCAAAGTGAAGATAGGAGCAAATTACCTCGGCAACAACCAATGTGAATTTACCGTTTGGGCGCCCACCCTCAAACAAATCGCAGTCCAAATTGTTTCCCCAAAAAAACGCCTGATACCCCTGCAACAATCGGCAGAAGGTTATTGGCAAACCACAGCTACAGACATCGAACCAGGAACCCTTTACACCTACCAACTCGAAGGAAAAACCGACCGACCAGACCCAGCCTCAAAATATCAACCCCAAGGCGTACACGCTCCGTCGCAAGTAATAGATGAAAATATCTTTACTTGGACTGACACAAATTGGCAAGGCGTGCCGCTAGCCGAAATAATTATTTACGAACTGCACGTCGGCACATTCACCCAAGCCGGAACATTTGAAGCAATAATTCCCCAGCTCAACCGACTCAAAGAATTGGGAATTAACGCCATCGAAATAATGCCAGTAGCCCAATTTCCCGGCGAGCGAAACTGGGGATACGACGGCGTATATCCCTACGCCGTTCAAAACTCATACGGCGGTCCCGAAGGCTTCAAAACACTCGTCAATGCTTGCCACGAACACGGCATTTCAGTAATTCTCGATGTAGTTTACAACCACCTCGGCCCCGAAGGAAATTATCTCAGGGACTTCGGCCCCTACTTTACCTCCAAATACGGCTCAGTTTGGGGAGATCCCCTCAACTTCGACGACGCATACAGCGACGGCGTGCGCAACTACTTTCTTGAAAACGCCCTATACTGGTTTCGAGACTATCACATCGACGCTCTGAGATTAGATGCAATTCAAGCAATCTTTGAAGTAGGTGCAAGACCGTTTTTACAAGAATTATCTGATGCCACAGCCGATATTTCCCAAGAACTAGGACGGAAACTTTACTTAATAGCCGAAAGTGACTTAAATGATGTCCGCACTGTACGTCCCAAAGAACTCGGTGGCTTCGGACTAGACGCCCAATGGTGCGATGATTTCCACCATGCACTGCACGCCTTGCTCACCGGAGAAAACGACCGATACTACCAAGATTTCGGCAAGTGCGAACACTTAGAAAAAGCCTTCAAAGAAAGCTTTGTTTACTCCGGCCAGTACGCCCCCCACAGAAAGCGGAAACACGGCAATTCTGTTAAGGATGAACCGGGCCATAAATTTCTGGTGTTTGCCCAAACCCACGACCAAATCGGCAACCGCATTTTGGGAGACAGGCTATCCAAAATAGTTGACTTTGAAGGATTGAAACTCGCAGCCGGCACCGTCTTAATTTCTCCCTACATTCCCTTCTTTTTTATGGGAGAAGAATACGGAGAAGAAGCACCGTTTTTTTACTTCGTTTCCCACTCAGACGCTAACTTAATTGAAGCTATCCGCAAAGACAAACAACAAGAATTTAAAATCTTTGAAGGGCGAGGCGAGTTTCAAGACCCCCAGAGTCCTGATAGTTTCCAAAAGTGCAAGTTAAACTGGGAAAAACAAACCGAAGGCAAACACAAAATCCTTTGGGAATGGCACCAACATTTGATTCAACTGCGGCGGACAATACCCGCCCTTAAAAAACTCGACAAAAACAGTCTAGAAGTGTCCAGCATTGAAGCGGAAAAAATCTTATTTCTACGTCGCTGGATAGATGACAGCCAGATATTCTGCATTCTAAACTTCAACAGGCAAGATGTAGCTTTTACGGCTGCACTTCCCCAAGGCAACGGTCACAAAATTTTAGACTCTGCTGATGAAAAATGGATGGGTTCAGGTTCTAGCTTGCCTGAAAAGATAAATTCACAGCAAAAATTGACCGTTAAACCGCAGAGTTTCGCACTCTATGAATTACAGTAATTAAAACGCGAGGCAGAGCCTCAAATACACGCGTTCCCAGGCAGAGTCTAGGAACAAGAAACGGGAGGCAGAGCCTCTCTCGTTCCCAGGCTCTGCCTGGGAATGCAGTTCAGGAGGCTCTGCATCCTATATTAAAAGAGAAAACAAAAAAAACCAGGAGTAAAATTAACATGATGCGAATTCCCACAGCAACTTATCGGATTCAATTTCATGCAGGTTTTAACTTTGAAGCCGCCAAACAAATTCTTAGCTATTTGGAAGAATTAGGAATTACCGACATTTACGCTTCACCGATATTTAAAGCCAGAAAAGGCAGCAGTCACGGATACGATGTCGTTGACTCAAATCAGCTCAATCCCGAATTGGGAACATCAGAAAACTTTGAAGCGCTCACATACGAAATCAACAAACGGAACATGGGATGGCTGCAAGATATTGTCCCCAACCACATGGCTTACGACACTCAAAACTTGCTGCTGTTAGACGTATTGGAACACGGGCCGGATTCCGACTATTTCGATTACTTCGATATTGAATGGAATCACGCTTACGAACATCTCAGAGGTCGAGTGCTGGCTCCGTTGCTGGGGAATTTTTATGGAGAGTGTCTGGAAAATGGCGAGATTCAACTCAAATACAGCGAAATAGGGCTGACTATCAATTATTATAGCTTACAATTGCCAGTAAAAATTGAATCTTATGCTAAATTTATCAGTCATAACTTGGGGCATTTAGCCAGAGAATTAGGCCGACGCCATCCAGATTTTATCAAGTTTTTGGGAATTCTTTATTTGATTAAAAATACACCTTCAGAAACAAAAGGTAAAGCCAGATACGATCAGATAGCTTTTGTCAAAGGACTGCTGTGGGAACTCTACAATCAAAATCCCATGGTGCAGGAATTTATCGATGAAAATATCAATTTTTTTAACGGAGAAAAGGGCAATGCCGAAAGTTTTAATTTCCTGGACGAGTTGCTTTCCGAGCAGTTTTACCGTCTGGCTTTCTGGAAAGTGGGGGCCGAAGAAATTAACTACCGAAGGTTTTTTACAGTCAACGAACTGATTTCCGTAAAAGTTGAAGAGATTAAAGTTTTTCACAAAAACCACGCTCTGATATTCGACATGGTTGAAGAGGGAAAGTTTACCGGATTGAGAATCGACCACATCGACGGACTGTACGACCCGACAGAATATTTGAAACGCCTCCGGGAGAGAACCGGAGACACTTACATCACTGTTGAAAAGATTCTGGAACACGAAGAAGATTTGCCTTCATATTGGCCAATTGAGGGAACGAGCGGCTACGACTTTTTGAACTACGTAAACGGCGTTTTTTGTCGCTGCGATCGCGAACAGCAATTTAGCGAAATATATCAGAGATTTACTCGCTTGAATGTTCCCTACGAACAGTTGTTTTTAGATAAAAAAGGGCTGATTGTTGAGAAAAATTTGGCGGGAGATGTAGACAATCTGGCTCAACTATTGAAGAATATCTCCGGTCAATCCAGACAGGGAAACGACTTTACTCGTCCCGGTTTGGAAAAAGCACTGGCTGCTGTTTTAACAATTTTTCCAGTGTACCGAACTTACATCAATCAAGAGGGTTTGAGAGAGTCCGATCGCACTTACGTAAAATATGCGATCGCCCATGCCAAAGAACAAGTACCGCGACTCCTCAAGGAACTTAAATTTATCGAAACGGTGCTGTTGCTCGAAGAAGAAGAAACCCTAACAACCGAACAAAAAGAGCAGCGCCGGCACTTTGTCATGAAACTCCAGCAGTTGACAGGGCCTTTGATGGCAAAAGGCGTTGAAGACACGCTTTTATACGTCTACTATCGCCTTTTATCCCTCAACGAAGTGGGAGGAAACCCCAGTCAGTTCGGCGTTCCGCTGGCGGATTTTCACGAGTTCAACCAACAGCAGCAAGCAGCTTGGCCGCACAAAATGAATGCTACAGCTACCCACGATACCAAACGCGGCGAAGATGTGCGAGCTAGAATTAACGTTTTGTCAGAACTTCCCGATGAATGGGAACAGCAAGTCAGGTCTTGGAGAGAGGTAAACTCTTCTAAGAAAGTCAACTTTGTGAATCGAATGGTTCCCGATACTAATGACGAATACTTCTTGTACCAAACTATGATCGGCAGTTTTCCATTTGAGGGAATAGAAAACACGGATTATGTCGATCGCCTGAAAGATTATGTCATTAAAGCTGTCCGCGAAGCCAAAGTTTATACAGCTTGGCTGAGACCGGATAACGACTACGAAACTGGTTTTATGACCTTTGTCGATAGCGTTCTCGAACCTTCCGAACAAAATCAGTTTCTCCAGAAATTTACACCTTTCTGGAAAAAAGTAGCTCTTTACGGAATTTTTAATTCTTTATCTCAAACGCTGCTGAAAATTACTGCTCCGGGCGTTCCCGACATTTATCAAGGCACGGAATTCTGGGATTTAAGTCACGTCGATCCGGACAACCGCCGTCCCGTTGATTTTGCTCGCAGAATCGAGGTTTTGCAGGAAATTAAAGAGCAAGCTCAGACGGATATTTTGCAACTGGTTGAAGATTTGATTGCGACGCGGGAAGATGCTAGAATTAAGTTGTTTTTGACGGCAAGAGTGCTAGAAGCAAGAAAAAAATACTTGCAAGTTTTTAAATCAGGCGACTATCGACCCCTGCAAGCAGCGGGTATGTTAAAAGATAATATTGTTGCCTTTGCCAGGAACTTTGAAGATACTACAGCTATTGTCATTGCTCCCCGGTTTTTGGCGGGAATTGTCAAACCGGAAGAAATGCCGCTCGGCAAAGAAGTCTGGAAAGATACTAATTTGAAATTGTCCGAGGAAATGCCGTCGGTTTGGAAAGATGCGATTACAAATCAGGCGGTAGAAAGTAACGGTACGTTGGCAATTGGTGAAGCTCTGAGTTACTTTCCCGGAGCTCTGCTGATCGGTAAAAAATAGCAATTAAGAGTCTGCCATGGCGGACTTTATACAGCTAGCGGCAGGTTTTGACCTGTCGCTTTTTTAGTGATAAGAATAGCAGCAAAGCAATTTTAGTAGCGCGATAAATAGCAAAATGCGATCGCTCGTCTAAACCGGAACCAGTACCGAAACCAGAGTTTCTTGGTGGGCTTACCTATTTTTCCTAGACGAATTCATTGCCGAAGCAGATGCTACGATCGACGGGCCAGCAGCTTATAACCCACATTCCGCAGATGTGGGTCGGATTTTTTTATCAGTTGTGAAAACTTGGAAGCGAAGCGCTTTTGGGATGAAATTATGCAGTTTTAGCATTACAGAAGCTTGTCAAATTTACCTAAACTAAGTTAGTTGAAATAATTGACTTTTTCTCATATATTCATGTTGCTATTTTATCCTGAGCACTCATATTTTGAAGCAAGAAAACTTATGTCAAGAGCAAATTGTCTTGACTAATTAATGAAAATTATTCACAAATATCTACACCTCGATCTCAATCGTTATTCACTTGAAAATATTAAATAGTATTGACAGCAATACTCTCCTAAATGCCGCAAGATATCTTGACGCTCTTGGGTTAAATTACTGACCTGCTTCGCTCCATTTATCGTCACTAAATGTACCGCCTGAAACATCTGAAATATCCAGCGCATTGTCGGCTTATCGGTCAATTTCTTTACCTGATTTTTCACTCGTTCGTTGGTAGCTGATAATTGTTGTCTCAATTTCCTTTGCGCCAGGTTATATACTAACAAACACAGTCCCATTATCATTCCGATTGCTTCAACTCGCTCCGGCTTTTTCACGAATACGCTGGAAGTAAAAAATAACGGATCTTTGATAAATCTAAATCCTCTCTCATTACTTTGCTGCGCTTTATATTCCGATAATACCTGTGGATTGGTTACTGCTTCAGCATCTAAGATATTTGTGGCTAATATGAATCTCCCGGCTTTGACTTTTTCCGCTTCAATCGCTGAATTTCGGGGTTCTATTTCACCCGTAATTTGATAAACTTTTGTCTGTGTCCGAGCGAGTTTTTTCAGATTGCTTTTTGTTGCTTTAACTGTTTTTTCTTGGGATTTAATTTCTGTTATCTGGTGATATTTCCATGATTCTGACAACTTTTTTATGGCAGCTTCCGCATCGGAAATACAAGCAAATTTTTGCCTGGATAGCTTACGCAGTTTGGCTTTGGCTGATTCTAACTGTTTCTCTACTTGCTTTACTATTTTTTTGAGATCTGCTTGCTTTCTGATTTCACTTTCTATTACTAGCCATCTTTGCTTGATGCCAGCATACTCACTCGTTTGGGCTGCTATTTTATAGCCTTTTATTTGAGAGTCTTCCCAGTCACTATCTTCAATGTTGCAGATTTTATTTTGAGCTGATTTGATGCTTAATGGTACTCTTGTTATCCATTTCATTCCTGCCATTGCTGACAAATTTTCTGCTGTGTACAAGGCACTGTCTGCTACACAGATTCCGTCAAATGTCCACTGGTTTTTAAATTCTTTTAATCTCTCTACAAAGACACTTTTATCATCGGCATTTCCGTCATCTATTTTGAGATATAATGGTACGTCTCCATCTCCACTTACGATCGTATCAATGATAAATTGTTTGAG
>NZ_JAUBSF010000024.1:0-76293 GCF_036704615.1 Microcoleus sp. K4-B3 | reverse complement strand
CGGATAATGACGGCTCCTTCAAAAAGAGCTATGATGATAACCCGTTTTGAATTGTACCCGTAACAAGGGTGAAGATACCAAGGAGCGGAATGAAGCGAAAGTTTCACGTTCCGTTTTGAAGGAGAGGTAGGGGTAGAAATTCCCCTATCGACTCTACCATTCTACGAAAATTAAATAGGAGGAGCAGCGATGAATAGCAGTCAAAAATTTAATTTTAAATTAGCAGAGCGTTTCTTAGAAAACTACGCAGAACCTCCCGAAGATCCATTGGGAGAACTTTCTCATTTTGAAATGGGATGGCGACGTTTCTGCTTTGAATGCGACCATAAAGTTTTAATAGAAATAGGTGAGGAGAAAATAGAGGTATTTTTAGATTTAGATATTTCCATGATGATAGAGGATAACTTTCCACAGGAAATTGCTAAGCTATCGCAAGGTCAAAAAATATCAATAGATTTTCCTGAGAGTTGGTTCATGATTAGGTTGCTTCCCAGGGAGGATCGCATTAGCTGTACTTTGAGCAAGTTTGGAACTTCGGGCTGGGAAAAGCATTTTGAATTCGATCGCACTCACGTATTAGATGTGCTCAGAGGTTTTCTTCAGGAAGTGATGCAGCTAGCTGTAGATAAGGGTTACATCACGTTGGAAGAGAAGGAGGAGTTTATTAGTCCGGCTTTTGCTAGCAGTACGGATGCTGCGGTATTGAGCAAGTAGTTGGTTTGGGTGGTGTGAAGGGCGATCGACCTTTTTTATATATTCCTGAAACCCATTACCATGTCTGCCCGCGATCGATTCAATCGGCGCTCAATTCTTAATAGATATTTAGGTGGATTTGGCCTCCATTTTACCCATAGCGCGGTAGACTGCGCTATTCAAGCGTATTAGATTAAAGCGGCATCGGATGTCGGCAAATTGAGGTTGAGTTGGCATCCACTTTACCCATAGCCCCGTATATGCGGTTATTCAAGCGTATTAGATTAAATCGGCATCGAATGTCTGCAATCGGATGTTTAAATCTCCGTAATAAAGAAAACAAACGGTCTTATTGCTTGCTTGACAAGTGACCGAACGAATGTTAAATTCTTAAAATACAAGCTCAAACAAAACTTCCTCACATTGCCAAGTGTAAGAAAGACAACGCTTTAATGTCTTGTAGTTTTTGCAATAGCAAATCATATCTGATACGGAAAAGGCCCGGCTGAAGTAACGATTCAGACAGAGGCCTTGCTTTAGCTAGCAAACTCACGGTGGTTTGACATCTCAACTTCAGACCACCACAAGTTAACGTAACTTTTGAAATATATGTCCCATAATTATACTCCACAATGCGAGTCGTTGTACACCAACCTTCAGCGGACTAAGAAAACCCTCTCTGTTTTGGCGGAGTCGAACCGCGCTTTGGCGAAGTCGAACCGCGCTTTGGCGGAGTGGAACCGCAGTCTGCTTGAGGAAAACGAAGCAAAGGATGAAAATATCAAAGCTAAGGATAAAACTATCCAATCCTTAGAGCAAAAAGTCCTTGAACAGCAACAAGAAATAGATGACTTGAGGCGCGAACGTGATTGGCAGCCTAATGCCTGGGATAACGATGGTTCATCAAATGCAGATTGTCACTATCGCGAATATGCAGCATATCGACTAAGAATCTGATAGAAAGTACGATCGCCCTTCCCATCCAAAAAATAGGACAATGGTAAAGGGCGATCGCACTTCACCCTAAAATCTTTCTCAACTAAACCCATGAGTACAATTCGCTTACAACTAGCCGAATACTTGAAATGTCGAGGTTTCACCCCCGAAAATTTGGTCGAAGCTGTCGGCGAAACACTCAATCCTGAAACCGTATACCAACTGATCGAAAAAGCCGAAAACCTCAGCCACCTAAACTTATCTGTCCTAGCCGCCATTATAGATGGCTTGAGCAAACTCAATGGTTTTCCCGTTGGCATCCCAGAAGTGCTAATATTTTTTCCTGACATTTCCGAGGAAGCATTGGCAAAATCGCCTTGGCGTCAACTTTACCTCGTCGATAATGAAATTCCACCCTATGATTGGGGAGATGTAGACCCCCTCGAAGGCACAAAGCCTGTGCGTTTTATTCCGGGAGTTGGAATAGTAATTCTGGACAATGAAAGTGCAACGAATAGTAAAGAAGATATCCAGCAATTTACTAGAATTACCTGCGATTCAGAATTCATGGCGGGAAAACCTTGCATTCGCAACTTACCCATAACTGTTGAAACTATCATCTCAATGATGGCGTCTCACTATTCAACAGCAGAAATACGCCAAACTTATCCAGAACTTGAAGAAGCAGACTTTAAAGAAGTTATCGCCTATGCTAAATGGCGAATTCAAGAAACAAACCCGATCGACATTGGCAATAAAAAGGTAGAGAAAATTTGTGAGTCAGCTACCTAATTTTTTGCAGGTGAGGGCTGTAGTGCTAGTTAACTTCCCGGCTCAAATTCCCCCCGGTCGCGAACAGGAAAACACTCGACCTGCCGTAATTGTAGCTTTGCCAAATGTCACAGGAATAACGCGGTTTTCGTTGGTAATAGTCGTTCCCTTGACGACACAACAAGGAGATTGGGCGACACGAAACTCAACGCTATATCCGCAGCTTCAGGCTGGAATGGGAAACATACGCTATGACTCTACAGTGTTGCTGGATCAAATACGCGCTGTGGACATAAAGCGTGTTTTGGGCTACCGAGGAGATTTAACCGCAGAAGAGTATCAGCCGATCGCAAATGGACTAAAAGCGATGTTTGGCTTTTGAATTATCCCTTCATTACCTAACCGTTTATCGCGCAGATGCTTAATACGATTCCCTACGGGATAGCTTCGCTTCACGCACTTTTTGCTGTTTTTCCTGCAAAAACTCCGCAAAATCGCATACTTCAGCCACTAACTCGTCAGGTAAATTATTTAAAACCGACAGTAAATGCTCTCGAATTCCCATCATTTCGTCGGCAGATTTTACTAATTGCAACTGATGCGGATAAACTGTTTCCACACCAATCGTTTCCATAAATGCGCCCGGTTCATCCTGAGTTGCAGGCACAAAATCCCCGCCAACTTCTGCTTTCACCCATCCCCCAAATAATTCTACTAAATAAGCTTCACCGTTCTTGAAAACCTCAACAATTGTCCCGGCTGTTTGTGGCGGTGCCATCTCGCGATCGGCGAGGGCGACTCCTTCGGTTAAAGTCACTGCATCCAATAACTGAAATTTGCTCATTGCTGTCTCCCAAAGTAACAAGAAATCAGGACACGGCAGTGCCGTGTCCCTACAATTAATAGGGTGATAGTTACATCGGCGAGCGAGGAAGATTGATTATTTTCGGGTAGGGAAACGGCACTGCCGTGTCCTCCGTTGTTTCGGATCGAAGGTAATGCGATCGAACATCATATCCTCCCACTCTTCCTTAATGTCCCAATAGCTTATCGCGCAAATGCTTAATCCGATCGCGCAATTTACCCGCCTCCTCAAACTCCAACTTCTTCGCCGCCGCCTTCATCTGCGCTTCCAACCGCCCGATTAACTGAGGAATCTCATCCAAAGATAACTCATTTACCTGTTCGTAAACCTCCTCCAACTGCTGAGAATTCAGCTTGCGCGACACATCCAAAAATGCCAAAATCGCATTACTCGATCGCTTTTTCGCGATCGGCTGCGGCGTAATCCCGTGCATCTTATTGTACGCTAGCTGAATCCCGCGGCGTCGATCGGTTTCGTCGATCGCCTTAACCATACTATCCGTCAAATTATCCGCGTACAAAATAGCCTGTCCCTGAACGTGCCGCGCCGCCCTCCCAATCGTTTGAATCAACGAACGTCCCGATCGCAAAAACCCCTCTTTATCCGCATCCAAAATTACCACCAGCGAAACTTCCGGCAAATCCAAACCTTCCCGCAGCAAGTTAACACCAATCAATACATCAAACTTACCATCCTGCAAATCTTGGATAATTTCGATGCGTTGAATCGACTGAATTTCCGAGTGCAAATACCGGACTTTAATAGCCCTCTCCTGCAAATATTCGGTTAAATCTTCCGCCATCCGCTTGGTTAAAGTCGTCACCAAAACTCGCTCGTCCCGACTTACTCTCTCCTTAATTTCCCCCAACAAATCATCAATTTGTCCTTCCGTCGGTCGCACGAAAATTGTCGGATCTATTACTCCGGTAGGGCGAATAACTTGCTCTGCAACTCGGTCTTCAGATATTTCCATTTCCCAATCCCCAGGCGTAGCAGAAACAAAGATGCACTGATTTTCTTTTGCCCAGAATTCCTCTGCTTTTAAAGGGCGGTTATCTGCCGCGCTGGGCAAGCGGAAACCGTGTTCTATCAATACTTTTTTGCGCGCTTGGTCGCCGTTGTACATCCCCCGAATTTGCGGCACTGTGACGTGAGATTCATCTATTACCAACATCCAATCTTTTGGGAAATAATCAATCAAACATTCTGGCGGTTCCCCGGCATTTCTCCCTGCTAAATGCCGCGAATAATTCTCTACTCCGTTGCAGTAACCTACCTCGCGCAGCATTTCCAAATCGTAGCGCGTCCGCTGTTCCAACCGCTGAGCTTCTAATAGTTTCCCATCTTTTTCAAATTCTGCCAGTCGGTCTTCTAATTCGAGTTCTATCCCTTGGCAAGCTGCCTCTAATTTATCTTCTGCCGTGACAAAGTGGCGGGCTGGATAAATATTTAAAGCAGTTGTACTTTGCAGGATTTTACCTGTTACTGGGTCAACGTAGCGAATGGCATCGATTTCGTCGCCGAAGAATTCGACGCGAATAATTCTATCTTCGTAAGCCGGGCCTATTTCCAAAACATCGCCTTTGACGCGAAATTTCCCTCTGCCTAAATCTATATCGTTGCGGCTGTATTGGACGTTGACTAAATCGCGCAAAACTTGCCGCTGGTTGACTTCCATTCCTACTTGCAAAGGAATAGCAGCTTTCAGGTATTCTGCGGGCATTCCCAAACCGTATATGCAGCTAATTGAAGCAACTACAATTACGTCGCGGCGTTCAAAGAGCGATCGCGTGGCGGAGTGCCGCAGCATATCTATCTCGTCGTTAATTGCTGCCGTTTTCTCAATGAAAGTATCGGTGACAGCAATGTATGCTTCAGGTTGGTAGTAGTCGTAATAACTGACAAAGTATTCGACTGCATTGTTCGGGAAAAAATTTCGCAGTTCGTTGCACAGTTGAGCTGCCAGGGTTTTGTTGTGTGCTAGCACTAAGGTGGGTCTGCCGACTTTTTCAATCACCGAGGCAATGGAGAAGGTTTTGCCCGTACCTGTGGCACCGAGTAAGGTTTGAAATCGATCGCCCGCTTCGATGCCTTTGACAAGTTGCTCGATCGCTAGCGGTTGGTCGCCTGTGGGCTGGAAGGGCGCTTGCAATTGAAAAGATGCTGCCGCAGTTACCATAGGAAAATGTAGCTATTACCCATAAATCTTAACAAAAATGCATAGATCCTGCAATTCGTTCAGAAAATAGTTAGACTTTGTAATATTATTTTAATCATCGGCCGAAATAGAAAGCAGAAAGCCCACAAAAGCAGTTGTCCGAACCCAGCAATCAACAGCAATAAGCGAGGAAAAGAATTATGGATACGAGCAGTACAGGTACAGGCAAAGGCAAAGCGATCGCCCGCCGCGGCAAAGGCGGTTCCAAAAGCCAAGCGACAGAACCCACGGATGCCAAAGCAACAGGAATTCAACTTTATAGGCCGCAACTCCTGCATGACAACCGCCCCGTCGGCCCAGACGATTTTACCATCAGCGAGACAGTCTCGATATCGGGGAACCGCCCGATCGGCACTAGCACCCTGCACATCAGCGAAACCTACGGCATTGTAGCCAATCGCCCGGTCGAATCCAGCGACTTGGAAGTGGTTGCTACAATCGGCAACCGCCCGATCGGTTCCAGCGCCATGCAAGTCAGTGAAATGTTCAGTATGTCCGGTGCCCGCCCTATTGGCATCAGCACTCTGCATATTGATGAAGTTTACTCCACAATGGGAGGAAACCGCCCCATTGCCTCAAACGAAATTGACGATAGCTCGACATTAATGGGCTTCTTAGATTAATTAGTCAGTTGTTAGTTGTTAGTTGTTAGTTGTTAGTTATTATCTGCTACCAATAACTAATAACTAATAACCACTGCCAACAGTCAACAGTCAACTAACTACTTCCCGACACCCTGATATTTGCTCAATAAAGCAGCAAAGCGCTTGTAATCTAAAGGCTTCTCCAAATATTCCGCCGCTCCCAATTCCAAACCCTGATTTTTGTCGTCCAAAAAAGTTATCATAATCACCGGAATATCAGCCAAATCCGGATCGCCTTTCAACGCCGACAGCACCGCCCAGCCGTCCATACTCGGCATCATCACGTCCAGAATAATCGCGTCCGGCAGCAACTCCTTAGCCAACAGAAGCCCCCCTTGACCGCTAGCCGACGATCGCACCCGAAATCCCTGTTTCGACAAGCAGCGGGTCATCAAATCCCGCGCGTCCGGATCGTCGTCAATCACTAGGACAGTAGCAGCATCGGGCAGCTCCAGCGCTAGCGATCGCACTTGTTGTTGCTTGGCTTCTGTCCCCGCTACACTCGTCTCTAACTTTAGGTAAGACTCGACCTGCTTTTCTTCGATTTCTCGATCGGGCCACGCTTCTTGCTGGCTTTTTACCACAACCGGCAACCTGATCGTAAAAGTAGAACCGCAATCAAACTCGGTCTCAAGCGTAATATCCCCGCCCATCATCTGGCAAAACTTCCGGCTAATTGTCAGCCCCAAACCGGTGCCGCCGTATCTGCGGGTAGTAGAATCGTCCGCTTGGGTGAAAGCTCCGAACAGCCTCGACACCTGATCCTCAGTCATGCCAATGCCGGTATCGCTGACTTGAAACACGATCGAAGGCTTTTGACACAGAGAAGGATCTGGCGAGAGTTCTTCGGAATTGTCGATCGGCAAAACTTCCCCTTTTTCCTTCCAGACATTAATCGTAATTTTGCCTCGATCGGTAAACTTAGCAGCATTGCTCACCAAATTCAACAGCGCTTGCCGCAGCTTTGACGAATCAGCGTAGATCGTGCCAATATTGCGATCGCAATTGACGATCAAAGTGTTGCCATTTTTCCCTAGCAGGGGTTGAACAGTAGTGACAACCTGCTCGATCAAATTCAACACCTCAAAAGTCTCCAAGAAAAGAGTCATCTTTCCTGCTTCAATTTTAGAAATATCCAGGATGTCACTAATAATGTTGAGCAACTGCTTGCCTGCCATATTAATGCTTGCCAAATCCATCACAAACTCTTCTTCGCCGAGTTCCAGAGCCTCTTCTTGCAGCAGCTCGCTGTAGCCGATAATCGCATTCAAGGGCGTCCGCAACTCGTGAGTCATATTTGCCAAAAATGTGCTTTTTGCCCGGTTGGCAGCTTCTGCAGCATTCTTAGCGACTTCCAATTCGCCCGATCGTTCCTCTAGCTGCCGCTGCCGCAGTTCCAAACCGTTGAGCAAATTGCTAATTTGCTGAGCCATTGTATTGAGAGTAGAAGATAGCACCCCGATCGCGTCATTAGAAACAACTGGCGATCGAGCCGTCAAATCACCGCTCGCCATCAGTTCAGCAGTTTCCCGCAGCAAGCCGAGATTCCGAATAATTGCCGACACCGACACAAAACCCACTATCCCCGCGATCGAACTCAAAACCAAAGCCCCCAGCAGCCAGTGCTGAGTGCGGCTCACCAAAGCCAGAGTTTGCTGCACCAGCACCGCCATTGCTGCCTCGGGAACCCCCGCCGCCGGAGCTGAGGCAGCGTCTATTGTCAGCAAATAGTTCTTCATCTCCACAGAACCCATCCACCCGACTCCCACCGCCATCCAAGTTATCAGTACCAAGATGACAAACAGCCCGATCAAAGAAGCCCGAGTTCCCAAAGAAATCTGCCTCGGAGCAAGTGCCGCCGCCCAAGGATAGCCCTTGAGAAAAGGATCTGGCTGCACCGGTACGCCCGAATTCCAAATCTCCTCAATTTGACCGTCCAACCTCACCTTACCAATCCGCACAGTTTTCCAGGTAGACTGCGTTTGGGCATCTATTTTTACCTTGCCCGAAGGCGCTGCAAACTCAATATTTTTAGCAGCCGCCCTGACTTTAACCACATCTGTCGAACCAGCTTTTTCTACTGCTTGCTTCCACAGGTAAACGCCTAAATAAGCAGCTTCGATCGGGTCATCCGTGACTCGATTTTCCCCGTATCGGGCTTTATAAGCCTTGACAAATTTATGATTTTCCGGTGTATCCACCGTTTGAAAATAGTTCCAAACCACCAAATGTCCGGCAATATTGGACGGCCCGATCGCCTGCACTTCCTCTTCTGCGACGCTAACCGACATCACCAGCAAATCCTCGGGTTTCAAGCCAGCTTCTCGCAACTTTTGGAAAAAAGCCACATTGCTGTCGCCGTTGAGAGTGTTGACAATAGCATCTGGTTTCACTGCTAAGATATGTGCGATCGCCTCGCCCACTTCCCTAGAACCCAGCGGCAGATACACTTCCCCCGCCAACTCTCCCCCGAGTGCCGCCAGTTGAGCTTTCACAATCAGATTTGCCGTCCGAGGAAAGATATAATCTGAACCCAACAGAAAAATTTTCCGCTTCCCCTGTGCCAGCAAGTAATTCACCCCAGGCACAATCTGTTGGTTCGGAGCAGCACCAGTGTAGAAAATATTCGGACACTGTTCTAGCCCTTCATACTGCACCGGATAGAACAGCAACCCGCTGCCGTGATCGAAAGCCGGCAGTACAGCTTTGCGGCTCGCCGAAGTCCAACAGCCAAATACCACCGCCACCTGCGCTTCTAGGAGCAATTGCTTAGCTTTGTGAGCAAAAGTCTGCAAATCGCTGCCTCCATCTTCTATCACCGCTTCCAATGGGCGTCCGAGCACCCCGGAGACCGCATTGATTTCCTCAACAGCTAACAGCGTCGCATCTTTAACAGAAATTTCGCTGATGGACATCGTGCCCGTCAGCGAATGCAACACGCCTATTTTGATCGGCTCACGAGTCGGGCCGGCTGCTTCGAGGGGGTTACTGCTCCTTGCTCCCATAGGGTTTTAGATAATTTTTACTAATAACAGAAATTTTAGTTCGATCCGGCAGGAAGTTAGCCTTGACGCTAACTCTTGTTTAGCAGATTATTTAACCCGATCGCTACAAAACAGGGGAATTGCTGTACCCTGTGGATTTTAACGGTCAAACTCTCAGCATAGACTTAAGTCTGCACTAACCTGTCGCCTATTTCTCTCTTCATCTTTTTTTACGGATGTCGAAAGAGCCTCATCCAATAACATTCGGCACTTAATGCGCGCGCCGCAGAAAAATTCTCCCCATCCCCCGCCCTCCCCGCTCCTCCCATCTCCCCAACTCATTCACGGGATAGCCTTGTGAGTCATCCAGAATTTCACGCACTCACGCACTCATCCCTTTCCCATATCTTTCTTCCGGCAGATCGAAGTCTCCCTTATTTCTCTTAATTTAAAACTACAAACTATTAGCCAGTCCCTATCTATCTTCAGGCAGAGGGAAGGCTTCGTTATTGGCGTTATTATAAGTATAAGGCTAACTTCTAACTAGCCGTGTTAAAAATAAATTTAACCAACAATAGGGTCAAGACAAATGAGTATTGAAGAAAACGCGACCCACCCTGGCAGCGAGAATCAAGTAACGCTACCAAAATCAAGGGAAACATTACTCGGAGAGGAAACAGAAAAAGCCCTCGGTGAGCACAAACAAAAAGATGCTCAAACTATGCGCGCTGTGGAACAGTTGAAAGAAGAACTTCAGCACAAAATAGATGAAGAATGTCATCACAAGGTAGATTAAAACTCATAGGGATTTTTTTAGGGTGTGGGTAAGATGCGGTCTTGCCCACACTCGCCTTTTGAAGGCACAAAGCAGAATTCAATAAAAACATGATAATTTTTTTAATTTTTTTGTTTTAAAAAAAGTCTTGGACGCACGGGTGACCATCGACGATTTTTTTCACAGAAATACTTCATTGCAGCCAGCAGAAACGGTCAAAACAACTGGTAAGTATGAAAGTGGCAGTCTGTCCAAGACGGAAAAATAACTTTTCCATCTTCCCTCTTCATTCTTTCTTCATTCTTTCTTCCTAGAGGTAGAGTGCAACGCAGTTCCTAGTTACCTATGATGAGTTTATTAAGTAAAAAACGTCTGATTAGATACAGACAGGGAGAAACCAATGAGCGTTGAAGATAGAGCAAAGGCAACTGGCGACAACATCGCAGGCAAAGCTCAAGAAGCCCTAGGCAATGTTACTGGCGACCCGAAGGATAAAGCAGAAGGCAAAGCCAAGCAGGCAAAAGCTCAAGCTGGTCACGCGATCGAAGATGTAAAAGATGAGCTCAAAAAGAAACTAGACTAAGCCTAATACTAATTGAGAGGGTCGAGCAACCTGACCCTTTCAAGTATTCACAATCTTTTCTGAACGGAGGAAAAAAGGTGAGTTTATTGCAGCAGAGTCGCAAAATAATTGCGGGCTTACTCTTAGTTTTAATGCTGGCTGTTACTACTGCCTGCGCGCCCAGCGTTTCAGCCCAAAAACCGAGTGATGTACCTGTAGCAATTGGTGGCAGTCAGGGTTATTACGCGCAGCTAGAACGCGGCAATACCGCCACCGGTCAAGATTTTGGTCAATGGGTCACAAAGACGGCTAAGGGTCTGGTTCAGGATGCTTACGTGCGCGACAATAACAAATTGGGAGTGGTAATTACCTCCCAAGTCCGCCCTACAGAAGTGAAAGATTTGGCCAAGTCTTTAGCACAAGGTTTTCACCGCAATTTTCCAAATCAGGATGTAAGTGTTTTGGTTTACGCTCCTGACAAAAAACTGATTTTGACGGCTAAGTACGACCAGCAATCAAATCAAATTGAATACAAGTCTTGATCTGGTTAGAAAGCTTAAATGAAAGCTGCGTGACGGTTTAATATTCCGCAGTTTTTTGAATCTGAAATCAATCTCAAGTAGACACAGAACTGTTGTGTAGATTGGAAGAGAGTTACCATGAGTAGCAGCGATAATTACAAGCGTCAAATCATGAGCGATTTGGCCCAGGGAAATCGAGAAATGATGCCGGAGACAACCGGTGAAGAGTACGAAAATTTTGACGATTTTGCTCAGAGAACTTCGCCGGATCAGCGCAAACAATTATTCGGGCGTTCTCTGAATCACGACTCCCTCCCGCCGGCTCAATTGGAACCGGAACTGCAAAAGGCGATCGCCCAAATTAAGCCAAACGAACTCGACGACGTAGCCCGCGAATTCTTCAAGCATTTGGGCAAGAGAGGATTGGACGATCGCACCTTGGAAAAGCAGCTAGGACTTTCTACCCACCACGCCAGCCGCATGAATGCTGACGATGTTACCAAGCTTGCCTCGTTTACCTATCACAATCACCCGGATATTTTCCGAGAAGTGCTGGCAGAACAGCCGAGTTTGATGAAGTTTTTGGGAAATCCAATTGTGGCGGGTATTTTGGGAATAGTTGCGGCTAAATGGCTCAACAACCGCAAATAGTCTCGGATTCACACAAGTTTCAAAGCTGATACTACGTGCAGCAAATAAAAGGACGATCGCTGGGGCGATCGTCCTTTTATTTTTTATATTTAGTCCCGTATAAATAACGGAACTCGCGTTTGTATTGCGGTCGTTCAAGTGGAAATAATATTATAATAAAACCCGAGAATTTAAATCTTAATTATTTAGTTTGTAGCTGTTCGGGTGATTGACACCCATTGCCAATTACCGACTACGAATTACCGATTACCAATTACTAATTATTGGCCACCGCTAAACATAGCTGCACAGCAGTCAACAGCGGTACACCTGACACTCCGCAAAATTAAATGTAGGATTAAGTGTTGCCGTGAATGAGAAATAAAAGATGAACCTATCCACTATTTGGCGAAAACTCCGCAGCCAGCAAGCCTTCTGCTTTGCTGCACTCCTGGCAGGTTGCCTTGTATTTATCGGTTGTTCCCCCGCGCAGTCAGCGGCTGGCAATTCAGTCGATCCCAAATTGAAAGAGCAAGTCTTGCAGGTTATCCGCGAAAACCCGCAAGCAATTTTAGAGTCGGTACAAGCGTACCAGCAACAGCAGCAGCAGTCTCTCAAAGCAGCGCAGCAGTCATTTTTGCAGGAGATGAAAACTAATCCCAAATCGGCGATCGGGGATGCTCCTAGCACGGGTTCAGCTTCACAGCAGATTGTACTTTTAGAATTCTCTGACTTTCAATGTCCGTTTTGCGCGCGCGCTTACGATACTGTCAAGCAGTTTATGGCAAAACACCAAGACAAAGTTACTTTAGCTTACAAGCATTTTCCCTTGACTTCAATTCACCCTCAAGCGCTGCCAGCAGCTAAAGCAGCTTGGGCTGCCCAACAGCAGGGCAAATTCTGGGAATATTACAGCGCTTTGTTTGAAGGGCAGAAAGAGTTAGGCGAGCCATTGTACGCATCGATCGCCCAAAAGCTCAATCTAAAATTAGATAAATTCAACAGCGATCGCAACAGCCCCGCTGCCGAAGCCGCCATTCAGAAAGACGTGCAACTCGCTCAACAACTGGGCATTGAAGGCACTCCCTTCTTTATTATGAACGGCCAAACTTTCTCCGGGGCGATCGAGCTTTCTGAGATGGAAAGCATTCTCGCTAGTATCTCGAAATAAGTAAGCCCACCTGAATAAACAGAACAGAGCCCCGACTTCTTTAAGAAATCGGGGCTGTAATTCGCGATCGGGTTGATAGCTATATTTACTGACTAATTTTTACGATTGGGAACAAATTTGCTCTAAGTGTTGTCTTAGTAAGATTCTAAACTGCTTATGACTTAAGCATTATATCTTGCCTTTTACAAGCTTTCCCAAACCTAGCTAGTGGATTCAAATGATTATTTGTCAATACTAATTTGAATTCTTTTGGTAAGACGATCGCCGCTTTTAAGCTCCATTTCCTTTGCATCTACGAGGAAAATCGATCATGGAAAAAATTACGCAAATAGTTGTCATTGACCCAACCGTTGAAGATTATCAAAGCCTTGCACCAAGCGCCGAACCAAGGAAAGAGATATTTATACTCGATCGGGCGGGGGATGGAGTCGAGCAAATTACAGAGTTATTAGCTAGCTACAGCGATCTGGACGCTGTTCACATTGTTTCTCACGGCGGGCCTGGAAATTTGCAACTGGGGTCAATTCAGCTAAATTCTGACAACCTAGACGAATATGGCGATCGACTTCAGCAGTGGAAAAAGGCTTTAGCCCCTAACGCCGATATCCTCCTGTACGGTTGCAACGTGGCGGCAGAAATCGCCCCACCGATAGCGGGGCGATCGTTCTTGCAACGCCTCAATCAACTCACAGGTGCAGACATCGCTGCTTCCAAAAACCTGACAGGAAGTGCTGCATTAGGCGGTGACTGGGATTTAGAAGTAACAATTGGTTCGATTGAGACCGCTTTGGCATTCACCCAAGAGGCGATCGCAAATTACGATCGTGTTTTAGTTTCTTTTGGAGTCACCAGCACCAACGACTCCGGCTTAGGCTCGCTGCGAGATGCGATTACCCAAGCCAATGCTAACGCAGGCGTAGATACTATTGACCTGACTGGCATTACGGGCACAATTACCCTTGCGACGACGCTGCCAACTATTAATGAAAGCGTCAGTCTGAACGGCCCAGGTGCAGTTAACTTGACAGTTAGCGGCAACAGCTTAGTGCAGATACTTAACACTAATACCGGCCCTGTTAGCATCTCTAACCTCACCTTTGCTAACGGGACTGGCGGCATTAATAACGGCTTCGGCGTTACCCTGAACCTTACCAACGTTAACTTTTCCAGCAACAGCGCTGGAGCAGGCGCTGCCCTCTTCAACAACAGCGGTACAGTCACAATAACCGGTTCGACCTTTACTGCCAATACAGTCAACAGTTTCGGTGGCGGCGCGATCAGGCAGGGTGGCGGTATTTTAACCATTGTTAACAGCACTTTCACCGAAAACACAGCGACGGCAGCTAGCCAAGGCGGAGGTGCCATCCTGATCGATAGCGGTACAGTAAACATTACTGGCAGCACGTTTAGTGGCAATAGTTCGCAAAACACCGACGGTGGCGGCGCGATTTACCACCGAGGCGGGAGCGAACTGTTAAGCATTGCTGACAGCACTTTCACTAACAATATTTCGGCGGCTGATGGCGGTGCGATCAGAAACGATGCCCAGCCATTAAGTGTCACCAGCAGCACGTTCAATGGCAACCAGGCCGCACAAAACGGCGGCGGCATTGTCAACAGCGGCGCGGCAACGATTACCAACAGCACGTTTTCTGCGAACACGGCAACTAACTTTGGCGCGATCAGAAATGGCGGTACGCTGGATCTGAGAAGTAGCACTCTTACTCTCAATAGTGGAACTAACCAAGGCGGCGGCATCTTCAACACCGCTACAGCAAACATTCGCAACACCATCATTGCTGGGAATACGGCTCCGTTAAACCCCGATGTAGACGGCACATTTACGAGTGAGGGCAATAACTTAATTGGCAGCGGTACTGGTGCTGGCTTCACAAACGGTGTTAAGGGCGATCTAGTAGGCACTGCTGGCACTCCCATCAATCCGAATCTCGGAGCACTGGCAAATAACGGCGGCCCTACGCAAACCCACGCGCTGAATGCAGGTAGTTCCGCGATCGATGCGGGTAACAGTGCGATCGCACCTGCTACGGATCAGCGTGGGTTAACTCGGCCTTCTGGCAGTGCTGTTGACATCGGTGCTGTTGAAGTACAGCAGATTGTGAGCATCACCGCGTTCGATAATTCAGCCTCGGAAAACCCGATCGACACAGGCACTTTCCGCGTTAGCCGCAGTGATAGCACAGTCGGTAATTTGACCGTGAATCTCGCCATTGATGGCAGTAGTAACGCTGTTGCTGCTGACTACAATCTGGGCAGTACCTTTCCCGTCACTATTGCCAACGGGCAGAGCTTTGTGGATGTGATTCTCACCCCGGTTGATGACGCTATACCGGAGTTGGCAGAGACGCTGCAATTGAATTTGGGAAATGGGAATTATACGATCGCACCGGCCAGCAGCAATGCTACGGTGACTATTGCAGCCAATGACTCGATTGCTTATGCGATCGCACTCACAAATCCAGCGACAGGTTCCTTAATTGAAGGCAACTCCGGCACTCAACCCGTCACTTTCACCGTCACTCGCAGCGGCGGCACGGGGGTAGCGAGTACAGTAAATTATGCGATCGCTGGTACCGCGACCAACGGCGCAGACTACAATAATATCAATGCTGCGGGGGCTACTAGCGCCACAGGGACGATCGCCTTTGCCGCCAACGAAACAACTAAAACTATTGCTGTGGATGTCTTGGGCGAAACCGCAGTTGAACCTGACGAGACAATTACCGTCACCCTCAGCAACCCAAATTTGACCGCAGCGCCGGAAAGTTCGACTGTCACCACAAACACCGCCACTGCTACCATCACCAATGATGATATTCCTAGTATCTCGATCGATGATGTACTTGTTACCGAGGGCAATACGGGTACTGCTAGCGCCATTTTTACCGCCACTCTCTCAGCAGCTTCTAGCTTGCCCGTCACCGTTAATTACGCCACCTCAGACGACGGTACTGCTAACACTGCTGATAGCGATTACACGGCGGCCACAGGCAGCGTCACCTTCAATGCCGGGGAAACGACAAAAACCATTACTGTTGCTGTCAACGGCGATTCTAAGTTTGAAACTGACGAAACATTTAACGTCAACCTCAGCACCGCTGTCAATGCGACTATTACTAAAGCGACGGGCATAGGTACGATCGCAAATGACGACTTGGAGTCACCGACACCGACGCCAACTCCGACTCCAACTCCGACGCCAACTCCGACTCCGACTCCAACTCCAACTCCGACTCCGACGCCGACTCCAACTCCGACTCCAACTCCGACGCCGACACCAACTCCGACTCCGACTCCAACTCCGACTCCAACTCCGACGCCGACTCCAACTCCAACTCCGACTCCGACTCCGACTCCGACTCCAACTCCGACTCCAACTCCGACTCCGACTCCGACTCCGACTCCGACTCCAACTCCGACTCCAACGGAAACTCCGACTCCGACTCCAACTCCGACTCCAACTCCGACTCCGACTCCGACTCCAACTCCGACTCCAACTCCGACTCCAACTCCGACTCCAACTCCGACTCCGACTCCGACTCCGACTCCGACTCCAACGGAAACTCCGACTCCGACTCCGACTCCGACTCCAACGGAAACTCCGACTCCGACTCCAACGGAAACTCCGACTCCGACTCCAACTCCAACGGAAACTCCGATTCCGACTCCAACGGAAACTCCGACTCCGACTCCAACTCCAACGGAAACTCCGACTCCAACTCCAACGGAAACTCCGACTCCAACGGAAACTCCGACTCCGACTCCGACTCCAACTCCGACTCCAACTCCAACGGAAACTCCGACTCCAACGGAAACTCCGACTCCGACTCCGACTCCGACTCCAACTCCAACGGAAACTCCGACTCCAACTCCAACGGAAACTCCGACTCCAACTCCGACTCCGACTCCAACGGAAACTCCCACACCAACGCCAGAAACTCAAGACGAAGATTGCATTTGCAAGCAGATAACCTTTCCCAGCCAGACTGCTATTCGCGGCCCCAACCAAACAAATAGCACCACCAACGGTACAGAAAGTGACGACTTTCTGGAGGGTTCGATTACCAATGACAATATCGACGGCTTAAATGGTAACGACTTGGAGGTTGGCTTCACTGGCAATGACAATATTTATGGCGGATCTTACCTCAGCATTGATCTAGGAAATATAGGCATTCTTCCCTCTGCCCAAGATAGCGACGTGCTGTTTGGCAATGAGGGCGATGATTACCTCAACGGGGGTGCTAAAGATGATTTAATTTTTGGGGGGAAGAACGAAGATGTTGCTTACGGTGGCAAAGATGACGACATTATTTTTGGAGACAAACAGAGCGATACTTTAATTGGCGATGAGGGTAATGACACATTATACGGTGGTACTCTTAACCCTTTAGACATCGATTCTACAGGTCGCGATTTGCTATTTGGCCTCAGTGGCGATGATTACCTGAACGGGCAAGAAGCCGAAGATTCCCTTTCTGGCGGTAATGGAAACGATACAGTGCGTGGCGGCAAGGGTGATGATTTGGCCCTAGGAGACTTGGGCAACGACGTGCTGTTTGGGGATGAGGGCAGCGATACTCTCTGTGGTGGCGAGGGAGAAGATACTATGTACGGGGATATTGGCAGCCCTCTGGCGATCGGCTCCGCTGGCGGTCAAGACCAGATGTGTGGTGATTTGGGCAACGATTTGTTATTTGGCAATGAAGGTCAGGATACCGTCAACGGTGATGCTGGAAACGATACTCTTTATGGCGGCAAGGATGAAGACAGTTTACTGGGTAGTGCTGGGGACGATTGGTTATTTGGAGATGAGGGGAATGATACTTTGATTGGAGGTACTGGGGACGATCGATTTATCTTAGGTATCGACAACGGCCGCGAGACTATTTTAGACTTTCAAGATGGTCGCGATACGATCGGCTTGACAGGCGGTTTAAGTTTCTCGCAACTGAGCATTACTGTTGAAAATAATTCAACTTCGATCCGAGTTACCAGTTCCGGTCAACTGTTAGCAACTCTCAGCAATGTGTCAACAGGGCTGATTAATGTTGCAGATTTTGCAATCCTGTAAGTAGTTCAACCAAATGATATCAAGTCCGATTGCATCTTGCATCAGACTTGATATGAGTCAAAATATACGATCGCCTTTTTCAAAATTTAATTTTCTGTGAACTAGATGAGCTTACTTATTAAGTCGGGCGATCTAACCATCATAAGTTTGTAGTGAGGTTCAGTCCTTTCTTAAATCTTTGAGCCAATAAGGACTAAAGTCCTCACTACAAACCACTTTGATTATCGGTAATTCGCCGGACACGATCGAATCTTTGATTAAACCGCAGCCAACTCAGGAGTCGGGCGCTTGCTGTGGCGGATACCCTCGATCGCCCCTGCGTAATCATTCGCCTTAAACACAGCAGAACCAGCGACGATCGCATTTGCGCCCGCTTCCAGCACCTGCCAAGTATTGTTCCCCTTCAAACCGCCATCTACCTCAATCCAAGGATCGAGGCCCTTGTCGTCGCACATTTTGCGCAACTGGCGAATTTTTGGCAAAACAGCCGGGATAAAACTTTGACCGCCAAAGCCCGGATTGACGCTCATAATCAGCACCAAATCGCAAAGTTCCAGCACGTACTCGATCAACTCCAGCGGCGTCGAAGGATTCAGAACCACACCAGCCATTTTGCCCAATTCCCGAATTTGGCCGAGGGTGCGGTGCAAGTGAGGCGAAGCATTGTGTTCCGCGTGAACCGAAATAATGTCAGCACCAGCCTTAGCGAAGTCCTCGACGTACTTCTCGGGCTCGACAATCATCAAGTGGACATCGATCACCTTGGTAGTAACGGGGCGAATTGCCTCAACAATCAGCGGCCCGATAGTAATATTAGGAACAAAGCGACCGTCCATCACATCTACGTGAATCCAGTCAGCCCCAGCTCGATCGACAGCCTGAATCTCTTCTCCGAGACGGCTAAAATCGGCTGATAATATGGATGGAGCAATAACGATTGATTTTTGGGATTGGGTCATGGCTAAGTCTGTTCTCCTGTCTGCTGTGCTGTATCCAGTTTATCAAAATACGGGTCTCCGGGTCGAAAAGTTGCCAACGATCGGTCGCGGGTTCGCGAATGCCTAAAAATTTTGCCTCTGACAGACAAGTTTTGCGATCGCACCAGCCCGGCTCTCGGAATTTTGGTTTAGGATATAAATTTTCCCTCCAACAAATAACTTTTGTGCAAAATCTCACCTTCTGCAAATTTTGAGTACCGAATTATGAAAACAACAGATCCCTTAGACAATCCTGAACTCGATCGTGCAAGTCTGTTTGTATTAATGATCCCAGTCATCGGGTTTTTCCCCGCCCTGTGGACTCTTTACCGCCGTCAGGGCAGCCCCGAACGCAAAGCCGTCAGCCGCTTGGCAATTGCCCTTGCTTTTAGTTGGCTCTTAGGACATATTCTTTTAGAAGCTGGAGCGATTTCTGCGGAATCTCCGACACTTCCCATGTTATTAATGAGTAGCCTGCTGACAACCAGCTATTTCATCGTTGCTCTGGGACTGATGGTTCGCCTCTGGAAGCGTCAACCGCTATGGTTGCCCGGAATTAGCCGCGTAGCGGAGCAAGTGGTGGGCAAACATTTATCATAATTTAGGGTTCTTTTAAGCCCCTACCGTATTGATTGATTGCGTCTTCAGCTTGATACTACATATTGCCATTATCTTTTTTATTTTTGTTGTGTGTGAGGAAGCCAGTGCCAGCTCAAAAAATTCCTAATCAAGACCCTATCCAACAATCAACTGCTCAACCTGCAACCAAAAAATCTTCCCAGCCCCATCGAGGCCGTTGGCTGGGTTTTGGTTTTGGTTTGGCGGGAGTAGCCATGCTCTCAGCCACAGCCGGAGCGTTGCTAGCGGTGTCCCTTTCCACAACGCCGCTTCAGCAACAAAAGTTGAGTCCTGAAGAAGCGGCGGTATTTTCTCAAGGCGACATGGCAAAGCTCAACATGAAGATGCCGGAGCTGACTCGCCCAGTTAATATTTTAGTTTTAGGACTTAAAGTTCTGAGTTCAGACCTCGACGGCCATCCCGATAAGGAGCAGGGATACGAGGTCTGGCAAAACTCTTTCAAGGGGTTAACCGATACCATGCTGTTGGTTAGGTTTGACCCTCAAAATAAAAAGTTAAGTGTGCTTTCCATTCCGCGAGACACCCGCACCTATGTTGAAGGCAGGGGTGTCGTGAAAATCAACGAAGCCAATTACTACGGGGGCCCAGCTTCGTCAGCGAAGGCAGTCAGCGGACTCTTGGGCGGCGTGGGAATTGACCGCTATGTCACAGTCAATATTCAAGGCATCAAAAGTTTGGTAGATGCACTTGGTGGCATTACTATTAATGTCCCTAAAGACATGAAGTATACCGATGAAAGCCAGCATTTATATATAAATTTAAAGGCTGGCAAGCAGAAACTCAACGGCGAACAAATCGTGCAATATTTGCTTTACCGGCACGACGATTTGGGCGATATCGGGCGGGTACAGCGCCAGCAATTGTTGATGCGGGCTTTTGTGGAACAGGAAGTTAATGTAGGTTTGCTGTCTCGCTTGCCGAAGATTTTGTCGGTGATTCAGTCTCACCTTGACACCAATTTGAGTATAGAAGAATTGGTGGCTTTAGCTGGTTTTGCTACTCAAACCGATCGCGCTGGCGTGCAGATGTTGATGGTTCCCGGCAAATTTAGCGATTCTAAGGACTACAAGGCAAGTTTTTGGTTGCCAGACCAATATGCGATCGAAACTCTGGTGTCAGAACATTTTGACTTCGGTCAGGATAGCTGGACAATTGAGAATGCTGATGCAACTTTTCTGAAGGTAGCGATTCAAGATAGTACCGGAGATCCATCTGCAGTTGAAGATTTTGTCAATACTCTGACTCAAGCCGGTTATCGAAATGTTCAGGTTTATAAAGCTTGGCCAGAACCGCTGGAGGTAACTACTCTAGTAGCTCAAGACGGCGATATTAAAGGTGCTCAAGCGATTCGCCAGTTTTTGGGTTTTGGAGACGTGCTGGTTGAGAGTACCGGTTCTTTGCAGTCGGATGTGACAATCAGATTGGGCAAGGATTGGTTGGAGAAAAAGGCTCAGTCCGGCGGTGCGGCTAAGTCTTTTTAAACGGGGTTTTAACCGAGGTATTTTTAGGGACACAGCATTGCTGTGTCCTCTTCTTTTCTGTTGGTAGAGATGGAGGCGATCGCTTTTTTGTCGATTTACTGATACTATATTTTTTGGTGATGATGAATCACGATCCCAATACCGATACTTCCCTCCGCAATCACAAGTGAAACAATAATCTACCAGGGAAATTTTAAGATATTTTATAAAGGTAGGGTTGATGAACAAGGGTGCTAAAATAGACCGACAGCGCGAACATCAGGCAAATGAACGCACGTTTCTTGCATGGTTACGAACTTCAATCGGTTTAATTGGTTTTGGGTTGGCGATCGCTCGATTCAGTTTATTTCTGCGTCAATTTCAAGCTACAGTGACTCAGCAAGAAGTTTCCTCCCCTCCCTTCTTCAACTCCGAAACTTTAGGGCTGAGTCTGGTCGTTTTTGGGATTGCGGTCATTCCCTTAGCAGCATGGCGTTATAATCGAGTTTTCTGGCAAATTGAGCGAGGTGATTATCGCCCAAATCGTGTGCTAGTTTGGATTATGACTGGAACTGTGATGATTTTAGGAACATTAACTATTCCGTTGTTGCTGTGGCGAGCTCGCGGAAATATAACTCCCACTTCAACTCCTAAAAATTCTCAATTCTAAGTTAACCCGATCGCTTAGAATTGAGTGAAAATAACCGCAACCATATCATTAAGCTTTTGTGCATCTAGATTGTCTATGGTGTTCGAGAGATGGGGAGAGGGTTCGATGGGGAGAGCATTTGACGATTTTCGATCGGGTCATCAAAATATACAATTAAAATGCAGTACAACTTACAAGCGGAACCAAGTCAAATGAAGCCACCGCACCCACAACCAACCTAGAAAACTCCCCACAAAATAAGAGATAAAATCTGACCAACTAAAGTGATTTCCCAAAATCAGCCTTCCAGGTAAAGTAGCTCGCATTGCTTGTAAAAACGGAGGTGTCCACAGTTGGAGAAACTCTACTCCGCAGGTAGCTAGACACACAGCTACAGCCGCCCTAATTTGCGAAAATCGCGGCAATATCAGAACTACCAGCAAAATCCAAAATACCTCATAAGCTATGCTCCCAAAAGAGTCGTTGAACCATTCCGGTGCAGGGCCGCGAGAAAATCTCACTAGGTAACCTAAAGGGATAATCACGATTATACTGATGAGCAGGGCAATTCGATATTTTAAAAAACGGTGATGGCGAGATATTGGGGAAGTCATTAAATTTGAGACAAGTTTTTTGGTTCACTTTAACGCTTTTGCTGTAGTATGGATTCTACTCCCAGAACAGTGACATGAGATGAATAATTACATCGATCTTTACTGCGAACGTACCACGCCTGGTTTATGGAGTGAACCACTAAATGCTCTATCTAATATTTCTTTCCTCATTGCAGCATGGGCTATTTTTCAATTGACTCGGCGACAGCAAAAAGTACCCACCGGTATTTAGATATTGATTACTTTAGCCACCTGTATTGGTATTGGAAGTGCCCTATTTCATACATTTGCGACACAATGGGCGAGATTACTAGATGTGATTCCTATTATGCTCTTTCAGCTTGCGTTTTTATGGCTCTATAGCCGTCAAGTAGTTAGGATGAAATATGGATATGCAGGAGGATTGCTCGTAGGATTTTTATTTGCCAGCAACTTCAGCAATAAATTTACAAATGTTCTCAACGGTTCTCTTTCTTATGCTCCTGCATTTTTAGTATTACTAGGGCTTGGACTATATCACTATCAACAGCAAAAACGTGAGCCATTTATTCTATTAGCAGCATCCGGGGTATTCCTGTTAGCCCTTTCATTCCGAACTCTCGATCGGGAAATTTGTCCTTACTTTTCAACTGGCACTCATTTTATTTGGCATCTTTGTAATGGCATTTTGTTGTACTTATCAGCAAGAGCATTAATCCTAAACAGACCTATGATGGACTAGGGCTCTCTTAACTTTAAAAATCAGAATTAGCCAAAGTCTTAGCCAAGCTGCTTGACTGCTATAATGTTAATCGCGATCGCCCACAGGTAAGCTCAGTATAAACCCTGTTTGACCAAGTATGGCAGCATCTAGTTGAATATCGCCGCCGTGAGCCCGTGCGATTTCCCTTGCTAAACTTAGCCCCAATCCCGATCCTTCGATTTTTTGGATCTGTGTGGAGTCGCCGCGATGGAAGCGCTCGAAAATACGATCGCGCTCCCTCAAAGAAATATCTTGAGAGCTATTGACAATTTTGACAATTACTCTTTTTCCCTGACAGTTAGCCTGTAACCTGAGCCAACCCTTCGGTAAATTATATTTAATCGCATTACCAACTAGATTTTGCAAAACCTGCACCAGCAAATCGCGATCGCCCTTGATATATAAATTAGGAGCAATTGCCATTTGCACATCTAAATGCGGTGCTAGCAGTTCCATGTCTTCGGAAATTTCCGATAGCAAAGCCGACATATTCACCTCAACCGAATTTAAGTTCATGCGTCCGGCATCAGCTAGAGAAAGTAAGAGAAGTTTACGGGTAATTTGACTCAAACGGCGCACTTCATCCAATAAATTACTCAGGGTTTGCTGCACCTCAGAACCAGATTCAACTTGATGCAAAGCCCGTTCTAGTTGGCCTTGCAAAATGGCCAGCGGAGTCTTCAGTTCATGGGCAGCATCTCCACTAAAACGAGAAGCTTGTTTAAAACTTCGCTCCAGACGTTCTAACATCTGATTGAACACAAAAATTAATTCTACAAACTCTATATCCGTTGAGCCGTCAGGGACGCGCCGATCGAGCCCTTGTACGGTAACATTGCGAATTGCCATCGTGAGTCGCCCAATGGGATATAGAATACTCCGCGATATCAACCACGCTCCACCTGCTACGAATAACAGCACTACGGGAATAGAAAATAGAAAGATATTGCCAATCGATGCCATTTCCCGATCGATCGCTTGTAAATTAACAGCGATCGCTATTTGAGTCTGAGGAGAATGAATCGCGCCCACACGCCAAACTGCCCTGCTAGTACGCTGGGTTGCTAGTTTAGCTTTGAAAACTCGAGGAAAATTCGGTCGATCGAATTGAGGAGGTCGATCGCGCGGGGGTCTTCTTTCTCTCGGTGACAATGAATCCGGTCGATCGGGAGGTGGTGGATAGGGTCGATCGGGTGGATGTGGTGGAGGGGGAGGTTCTAATTGAAAAGGTATTCTGGCAGGATCGGGAGGGGGTTGGGGCAGCGATCGCCATAATGAATTAGCATCAAGTCCATCTTGCCACTGGCTCGATCGGTAGAGCAAATTACCATCTCTATCAGTCACCAGCAAAGCCGCGGTTGTTTCCCCATCATTCATGCCCAAAACTGAGGGCAAAGAATCACTATAAACATCCCATTGCGTCGATTGCGGGCGGGTAGATTGGATTAACTGATTCTTGATTTCAGCATCAAGACGTTTGACCTTAGCATCGTAAATCAACCACCACGAAACAATACTAAAGCCAATCAGAGCAACACTTGCCAGAACAGCAGATAATAGAGTAATCCGAAAGCGAAAAGATTGCAGTTTCACGATGGGGAATCTGGTTTGCGAAACCGATAGCCAACGCCGCGCACGCTCTCAACCCATCCTGTACCGCCGATCGGTTCAATTTTCTTGCGAATGCGTTGAATACATACATCTACGACATTCGTATTCGGATTAAAATCATAACCCCAAATATGTTCGAGGATTTGGGTGCGGGTGAGTACCCTACCGGGCGATCGCATTAGATATTCCAAAAGATTAAACTCGCGGGTTGTAAGTTCTACCGCATGGCGATCGCAAGTGACTTCTCGCAAAATGCGATCGAGCTTAACTGGGCCAACACTCAAAATATTTTGGCGATCGCCAGAAGCACGCCGCACCACAGCATAAATCCGAGCAACTAACTCCTCAACAAAAAACGGTTTAGCTAAATAGTCATCAGCACCGAGATGTAACCCTTCAATGCGATCGTCTAGTTCATTGCGAGCAGTTAATAAAATCACGGGTACGTTGCGTCCAGCCTTTCGCAGATGTTTGAGAATAGATAATCCATCTTTTCCCGGCAATACAATATCCAGGACGATCGCATCGTACTCATTATCCATCGCCCGCCCGTAGCCATCATTGCCATTATCGCAATAATCCACAACAAAGCCTTGTTCTTTCAAGCCGATACAAACAAAATTGGCAATTTTTTCTTCATCTTCAACGTATAGAACATTCATAGATTTACCTATTCGGTTGCGATTATACCGCCATCAGAGATTTACTTAAATTACAAAACTGTAATCCATCCGCAGTGTTGCAGGTAATGTTTGGGGATTTTGATGTAGCTATAAACATTTTTGGGTCGGCGATCGTAACTATCATGAAAATTGCTTCAATGCTCGCATTACCTGCTACAGCGTTGCTGCTGGGATTTAGCAGCTTGACTTTCCCCGATCGGACTACAGCTAATTCTAATACTGTACTAGCCCAGAGCCAGCCCGAACCCAGTCAAGAGCGCAGACATCCGCCCCGTATAGATTTTCCTGCTGCTGCCAAACAATTAGGAGTCACCGAAGCCGAGTTAATCGAAGCTTTGGGCCTACCCGCCAAACCGCCGGAACCGCCAAGCGAAAATAATCGCCCGCCCAGCCCACCGCCCCGTCCTCGTTTAGATATTCCCGGTGCAGCGAAAAAGTTGGGAGTCACCGAAGCAGAGTTGATTAAAATTCTGGGCATTCCACCGCGTCCACCCGGCGATCGTAATTTACCTCAAAATTCGGAAAAACGCTAATTTCTTCACATTACAAAACTGTAATCCTAGGACAGGGATAAATGTCATATTCCACCAGCTTAATGATTGTAGAGACTAAATCAAAGGCCGATTGAGAATTCATTTCTTTAGCCTGACAACTGCTTCAAACTTAGAAAATAAAACCGGGTAATTACATCATGCCAGCACTATTTCCTAATTCAATCAATGCACCGGGCAATCCTCCCCAAAATCAAGGCGCAGCGGGCAACCAACCTCCCCAAAATCAGACCGCAGCGGGCAATACTCCAGGGCTAAATCAGACTGCAGCGGGCAATCTTTCTCCCCAAAATCAGGCCGCAGCGGGCAACCAACCTCCCCAAAATCAAGGCGTACCCGGTAATCCTCCAGGGCAAAATCAAGGCACAGCGGGCAACCAACCTCCCCAAAATCAAGGCGTACCGGGCAATCCTCCTCCCCAAAATCAAGGCGCACAACTTACGAATTCTGCTTTACCTCCCCAAAACCAAACTCCACCCCCTCCGCCAGCTAACAGTATTAGCACCACAGCAGGAAACGACAATATTACCGGAGATAGTTTAGATAACTTTATCCTAGGCAGTAGCGGCACAGATACCATAACTGGAGGATTAGGCACAGATACAATTAGCTATCTTTCCCTGGGTAGCGGCATTACCATTGAGGCTAAAGGTATTGTAGATAAAGGCGCAGCAGGTACAGATACCCTGCAAAATATAGAACAAATAATTGCTCCTTTAGGACAGAGTAATACCATCGATGCTTCTACAGGTAGCGGCACAGCTTCTATTAATGTGGATTTGTCGCAAAATCGCTTGGCAGTTAACAATCTACCCGGTATCGGCACTCTGAATTTTACGGTAGAGAATTTCGTTAATGTCACAGGTACTCCCAATGTAGATGTCCTTACCGGAAACATCCAAAACAATTCTTTAGTAGGAGGAGATGGTAACGATACGCTCTCAGGTTTGCGTGGCAATGATACGCTAATTGGAGTAAACCCCTTGAGTGCTACACCGGGAAGCAATGATACGGATGTGCTGATTGGTGGTCGGGGTAGAGATATTTTTGTTCTCGGTGATGCTACCAAGACATACTATCAGGGAACAGGAGTTGCACTGATTCAGGATTTCCAACAGGGAATCGATCGCATTCAGTTAAGTGGGAATCTTTCCAATTACAATATAGTTGGTAACTCCATCAATTTGGCTGGTACATCTGACCAAATTGCTGTAATTCAAGGTGGCTTTACTCTTGATAGTTTCATATTCGTGTAATATCAATTCCGGCTGAACTCCTCATGATACCGAGGACACGGCAGTGCCGTTTCCCTACCCAAAATAATATTGTAGGGACACGGCAGTGCCGTCTTCGTATGAGACCTAGGACACGGCAGTGCCGTTTCCCTACTCAAAATAATATTGTAGGGAAACGGCACTGCCGTGTCCTAATTTCTAATTTTCTGTAAATACCGATCGCTCTTTAATCCAATCGAGTAAAATAGGATTGACCAATTCCGGCGCTTCATCTTGGGGACAATGACCTACGCCTTCCAGCGCAATAAACTTTTCAACAGCCGGAAACTTTGCCAATTCTCGCCCCAATGCGATCGGCTCCCAAGGGTCGTCCGTACCCCACAAAATCAAAGCCGGACAGCTCAAACGAGGCAACAAATCCTCCGGTAGCGGCCCTTGAGAATAACTGATAAAAGCTACAAATACTTCGACTGCGCCGCTATCTTTGGCAGGTTCCAGCAGCATATTTACCAGTTCGTCGGTGACAGCTTCGGGACGGTGATAAGCTTGCAAAAGCACTTTTTTTACTGTTTTTGGCGTTGCTAATTGTTTAAAAAATAATTGACTTATCCACTTGACATTTAAAATTTTTTGTGCAATTGGCGCTCCAAAACTGCGATACCAAGGCATTTCGGCGCGTTTGCGATCGTGCAGCAACCGCAGGGAACAATTGAGTAGAATTACGCCAGAAGCAATATCGGGAAAATCCACAGCCGCTTGCATTATTGCCACACAGCCGATCGAATTTCCGACCAAAAAAGCCGGCCCGCCCGCAACTTCCCGACAAAAATCAGCAATTAGCTGTCCCCAAGTTTCAAAAGTATAGTCAATCTCAAGTTTGGGCGCGGGTTTAGCAGAACCGCCAAAACCGATGAGGTCGATCGCGTAACAGCGGCAATCAGCAGCCAGGGCCGGCAAATTCTTGCGCCAGTGGCCCCAAGACGCACCGAAACCGTGGACGAACACCACCGCAGGTCCCTGCGAACCCGCAGCCTGGTAGCAAATCGGAAAGCCTTTCCACAGCCAAGTTTGAGGTGCAGCAACTGTTGACGAAGTGGGAGTAGAAGATGTCATGCGATTTTAGATTTTAGATTTTAGATTTTAGATTGGGCATGGGGCATGGGGCATGGGGCATTGTTAGCTGCTGACTGCTGACTAATGACTAATGACTAATGACTAATGACTACTTTGCAGTTAGAGCCGATATTATGTCACGATTAAACCTGCTGACTTCTTTGCTGTATTAAAATTTCCCTTATGCCAACGATCGTTTCCACTGCCGTCGTACCGTTTCTGGGGTCGGAAATTGTACCAGACTACGACACCGCCAAAGTAGTAATCTTACCCATTCCCTACGAAGCTACCACCACTTACCGCCGGGGGTGCGAAAACGGGCCGGCGAAACTTCTAGAAGCTTCTCATCAACTCGAGTGCTACGACGAAGAATTGGATTCCGAAGTTTGTTACGATGTCGGAATTTATACAAAAGAGCCGATCGCCGATACCCGCAACAGGCAACCAGTTTCATCCTCAGAAATGCTGCAAGTCACTCAAGCAGCAGTCTACCAGCTAGTTACCGAAAATAAATTTGTGATCTCCCTCGGAGGCGAACACAGCATCACTGCAGGCGTTGTCGAAGGTTATCGCCAAGCGTACCCGGATGAACCTTTCACAGTCGTGCAAATCGACGCCCACGGCGATTTGCGGCACGAGTACGAAGGCTCGATTCACAACCACGCCTGCGTGATGCGGCGTATTGTCGATATGGGCTTACCGACACTGCAAATAGGGATTCGCGCTATCTGCAAGGAAGAAGCCGACTTGATTAAAGCCAAACAGCTAAACGTGATTCGAGCTCGCGAAATTGCTACTCAACCGGATTGGGCCGATCGGGCAATTGCCAGCATCACAACTAAGCGAGTATTTTTGACGATCGACTTAGACGGCATCGATCCGACTTTAATTCCAGGGGTTGGCACACCGGAACCGGGCGGGTTAAATTGGTATTCCCTCACCGGATTTTTGCGCCGCGTCTTCGAGTCCTACGAAGTCATCGGCTGTGACATTATGGAATTGGCACCTGTTGTAGATTCTGTTGTTTCGGAATTTACCGCAGCCAAATTAGCGTACAAAATGATTGGGTATCAAGCTCTGGCTCAAGGTTGGCTAAAACAGGGCGAGGAATAAACGGGTAAGTATGAGTTAAAATTGGCTGCGGGCAAGGCTAGAATTAAGACAAAGCCCAAAAACAGCCAATTTTATAGATACCAGGAGTTTCATCTTTCTTTCGTTGCAAATACCGATCTTCATATCCTTAAAAGATGAGTTTACTAATGGAAACAACCGGCACTCCGATTAACGGCTACGCTCCCGATTTTGAACTGCCGGGAGTTGACGAAGAAGTTCACCATTTAGCTCGCTATTTAGAAAAATATCGAGCTATTGGGGTGATATTTATGTGCAATCACTGTCCTTACGTGAAGTTGTATCTAAATCGCCTGAAAGAACTTCAAGCAGAGTTTCAAGATCGAGGTGTTACTTTAATCGGGATTAATGCTAATGACGCAAATCAATATCCTGAAGATAGTTTTGAGAATATGAAAACTTTTGCGGCTGACAATCAACTCAATTTCCCCTACATCCGAGATGTTGCTCAAGATGTGGCTGAAAGTTTTGGGGCTTCTAAAACACCGGAAGTTTTTTTGCTAGATCGAGATGGCAAATTGCGCTACAAAGGTTTGATTGACGACAATGCTGACGATTCAGCAGCAGTGCAGATGTCTTATTTGCGAGGTGCGATCGCCCAATTGCTCGACAGCGAACCCGTAGAACCCGCGACTACCGAATCGATCGGCTGTTCTATCAAATGGCGATCGTAGTCATTAGTCATTAGTTGAAAGGTGCGTCTGTTGTGAGATTGTTGGTTTGTATCGAAAATAAAGGTAACTGACGCACCCTACTTCATTATGGTAGGGTGCGTCAGGTTTTACATTCTCAATTTGCACGAAAAGTCGAGTCCTGACGCACCATTTATCGGAAGCTGCTGTAAGCTATACTTCTCGATCGCCCTATAAAAAATTAGAACATAGCCCTATGAAAAAAAAACGCATCCTTAACTTAATTGTAGCAGCCGTCGTGGCAATGACACTACTAATTACTTGGAACTTGTTTCAAAGCATTCCTCCAGTCATAGCACAGCAGCAAACCTCCTTAACAGTATCCGCAGCTATCAGCCTCTCACAAGCTTTACAAGAACTCAAAACAGTTTATCAGACCAGCAATCCCAAAGTTAAGATTACTTATAATTTCGGTGCTTCCGGCGCTCTCGCACAGCAAATTCAGCAAGGAGCACCGGTAGATGTATTTTTCAGTGCCGCTACCAAACAAATGGATGCTTTGCAGCAAGCTAATTTGCTGATTAACGACACGCGGCGCAATTTGCTGACAAATCGCCTGGTTTTGATTACTCCTAAAAATGGCATAGTTTTGAGCGATTTCAAACAGTTGACAGATGCCAAAATCAAGAAAATTGCGATCGGCGAAACGAAAAGCGTACCTGTCGGTCAATACGCTCAGGAAATGCTAACTAAGCTTGGATTGTGGCAGCAACTCCAGCCAAAATTAGTGCTAGGAAATAACGTCCGCCAAGTGCTGACATTTGTCGAAAGCGGTAACGTTGATGCCGGTATAGTTTACACGACTGATGCCAAAGCATCGGACAAAGTAACTGTGCGACTAACGGCTGCCGAAAATTTGCACTCGCCCATTGTTTATCCGCTGGCAGTTATCAGAAACAGCCGCAATCCGGCTGCTGCGAAAGCGTTTGTTGACTTTTTGGCGGGCGATCCAGCTAAAATAGTATTTCAGAAATACGGATTTGGCATAGTTCGATAACTAACTAATTATGAATTTTTTACCGCTGATGAAAGCAGATAAGCGCTGATTAACGCGGATTTATTTATAGATGGAATTTGATATTTCTCCGCTCTGGATATCTCTAAAATCCTCCGCTATTGCGACATTTATCACCTTTTTCCTGGGAATAGCCGCCGCCCGGTGGATGCTTTCAACTCGCATCAGAGGTAAAGCTTTGATTGAAGGCATTTTCATTTCTCCCTTAGTTTTGCCGCCGACAGTAGTTGGATTTTTGCTGCTGATGCTGTTTGGGAGAAATGGGGCGATCGGTCAATTCTTGCTACAATTCGACTTAACTATAATTTTCACTTGGCAAGCCACCGCCATTACTGCCACAGTTGTATCATTTCCCCTCATGTACAAAACTGCTTTGGGAGCTTTTGAGCAAATTGATGCCAATCTTCTCAACGCAGCCCGCACTTTGGGAGCATCGGAGTGGCAAGTCTTTTGGCGGATTATGTTGCCGCTAGCATGGCCGGGAATTTTAGCAGGAACTATTCTCGCATTTGCCAGGGCTTTGGGTGAATTCGGCGCTACGTTGATGTTAGCGGGGAATATTCCCGGACAAACTCAAACTATCCCGATGGCAATTTATTTTGCTGTGGAAGCTGGGGATATGAGGCAAGCTGGTATTTGGGTTTTGATTATTCTGAGTATTTCTCTGAGCGTGCTAACTACTGTTAATTTTTGGACGGATTTACAAAAAAAATCGCCCAAACCGAATTCTAGCCAAAGACTGCAATCAAATCTTCCTAAAGTCGCGTCTACTTTTACCACAAATTTCCAAAAAAAACAACCGAAAAGCGGACTTTGTTTAAGCATTTTTAAACCTCTCT
This sequence comes from Microcoleus sp. K4-B3, assembly GCF_036704615.1. Lineage (NCBI taxonomy): Bacteria > Bacillati > Cyanobacteriota > Cyanophyceae > Oscillatoriales > Microcoleaceae > Microcoleus > Microcoleus sp. K4-B3. The sequence goes on along the minus strand of NZ_JAUBSF010000024.1, from coordinate 44,477 downwards.
CCAGCTTTGCCTTGGATGTCGGTTTCGATATCGGCCCGGAAGTGCTGGGAATTTTGGGCGCGTCGGGTTCTGGTAAGAGCATGACTCTGCGCTGCATCGCCGGTTTGGAAACTCCAATGAGCGGTAAAATTGCAGTCAATGGCAGGGTTTTATTTGACTCAGCACAGGGTATTGATGTAGCTTCTAAAGACCGCCGCATCGGTTTTTTGTTTCAAAACTATGCTTTATTTCCTCACCTGACCGTTGCTCAAAATATTGCGTTTGGCTTGCAGCATTTATCTGAAAGCGAGCAAAAATTTCGGGTAAAAGAACAGCTAATTTCGGTGCAAATGTCGGGACTGGAAAACCGCTACCCGCACGAACTTTCGGGGGGCCAACAGCAGCGGGTGGCTTTGGCTCGGGCGATCGCCCCTTCTCCCGATTTGCTGCTGTTAGACGAACCGTTTTCTGCTTTGGATACTCATTTGCGGAGTCAACTGGAACGCGAGTTAATGCAGACTCTGGCTAATTACCGAGGCATTACTTTGTTTGTCAGCCACAATTTAGAGGAAGTTTACCGGGTGTGCAAAAATCTGTTGGTGTTAGCCGAGGGAAGGCCGATCGCCTTTGATACCAAGGAGAACATTTTCGATCGCCCTGGCAATTTCACTGTCGCCCAGTTGACTGGCTGCAAGAACTTCTGTGCCGCTAAACCGATCTCCGTAACTCTCGTGGAGGCGATCGACTGGGGCTGTACTCTGACTGTAGTCGAACCAATTCCCAAATCTCTAGTTTCTGTGGGAATTCGGGCTCATCAACTGAGTTTTGTTAGCGGGTGCGATCGCGAAAATACTTTTGCTTGTTGGATCGCCTCGACTGTGGAAACTCCGCACCGGGTGACATTATATCTCAAATTGCACTCGCCTCCCAATGATTCCCAAGATTATCACTTACAAGCCGAAGTTTTCAAGGAAAAGTGGAGGGCTATTAAGGACAATCCTTTTCCCTGGTATGTTCATTTCGAGCCAATTAGGTTAATATTAATGGAAGCCTGAGTTAACTAGCAATATACCGTTAACCGTCAACACTCAACAGTTAACCGTCAACACTCAACAGCTAAATACATCTTAACCAAACATCAAATCATGACTGAACAAATTAAAAAAACCGACGCAGAATGGCAACAGCAACTAACGCCTGAACAGTTTAAAGTTGCCCGCAAAAAGGGAACAGAAAGAGCTTTTAGCGGCGAATATCACGACAACAAAAAGCCCGGAATTTATAATTGCATTTGCTGCGGCACAGAGCTATTTAAATCAGAAACAAAGTTCGATTCCGGTACCGGTTGGCCGAGTTTCTACGCTCCCGTTAGCGAAGAAAATGTCAAGTGCGAGTCGGATAACACCTTGTTCATGCGCCGAACAGAGGTACTGTGCGCTGTTTGCGACGCTCATCTCGGTCACGTATTTAACGACGGGCCCAAACCAACCGGTCAGCGTTACTGCATGAATTCTGCTGCTCTTAATTTTGTCCCCAAGGATTAAATTTAGTCAACCGTTCTCAGTCAACTGTTCTGGAACAGGCTTTTGGGTCTGTTCTGGGTAATTGATGTTCAAAATGCACCCATGCTGCTATCTTATGGTGGAGGCAAACAGAGTAAAAAAATAGTGGCGGCATGGGGATGGTTTATCAGCGGGTTTTGCTGAAGCTCAGCGGTGAAGCGCTGATGGGCAGCTTGGGCTACGGCATCGATCCGGTAGTCGTTCAGTCGATCGCCCAGGAAGTGGCCAAAGTCGTGTCCGAAGGCATTCAAATCGCGATTGTTGTCGGTGGCGGCAACATTTTTCGCGGGGTGAAAGCTGCTTCGGCAGGGATGGATCGGGCAACGGCTGATTATGTGGGCATGATTGCTACGGTGATGAATGCTATCACTTTGCAGGATGCCCTAGAACAAGTAGGAGTGCCAACGAGGGTGCAATCGGCGATCGCCATGCAAGAAGTAGCTGAACCCTACATCCGGCGGCGGGCAATTCGCCACCTCGAAAAAAAACGAGTAGTGATTTTTGGTGCCGGTTCTGGCAACCCTTTTTTTACTACTGATACTACAGCCGCTTTGCGGGCGGCTGAAATTGATGCAGAGGTGATTTTTAAAGCTACTAAGGTAGATGGGGTCTATGATTCCGACCCCCACCTCAACCCCAACGCGCGCAGGTATCAAACCCTCACCTATGCCCACGTCTTGAATCAAGACTTGCGGGTGATGGACAGTACCGCGATCGCCCTTTGCAAAGAAAATAATATTCCTATTATGGTATTTGACCTCTCGGTGTCGGGCAACATCTACCGAGCTGTAATGGGAGAATCTATTGGAACTCTTGTCGGAGGTTTTTGTGAAGTTAGCTGAAGCAGAAGATCATATGCAAAAGGCAGTTGAGGCTACTCAACGGTCTTTTAATACTATTCGGACGGGACGGGCAAACGCCTCCCTCCTCGATCGAGTCATGGTAGACTATTACGGCTCTCCAACTCCGATCAAATCCCTTGCCAATATCGGCACGCCGGATGCGACTACGATCAACATTCAACCGTTCGATCGCACAGCACTCAGCTCGATCGAAAAAGCGATTTCCCTGTCAGATGTAGGACTCGTTCCCAACAACGACGGTTCAGTTATTCGCTTGAACATTCCGCCGCTGACAAGCGACAGACGCCAAGAATTTGCCAAAATGGCCGGGAAGTTTGCTGAAGAAGGTAAAGTTGCAATTCGCAATATCCGCCGCGATGCCGTTGACTCGATTCGCAAGCAGGAAAAAAGCAGCGATATCTCTAAAGATGAATCGCGGGACTTGCAAGATAAAATTCAAAAGCTGACGGACAAGTACATTGCCAAAATAGAAGAAGTTCTAGCAGCGAAAGAGAAAGATATCACGACCGTTTAGGGAATGGGAAATTGGGCATGGGGAATAGGAATAGTTTAGAGATTGCCGAGAGCCAACCGCGAACAACGCCCAGACGCTCGAAGAGTGGTGATTTGTGAGTTAAAAACTCAATATTTAACACTCATAAGTTACCAATTACCAGTTACTAATTCCCCATTCCCCATAACCAATTACCCATAACCAATTACCCATAACAAAAAATGTTTGATTGCATTATTGTCGGTGCAGGCCCGGCAGGCAGCACAGCAGCTTATCACCTGGCAAAGCAGGGACGTTCTGTTTTGGTACTAGAAAAAGCGTCTCTGCCCCGTAATAAACCTTGTGGCGGCGGCGTTTCTCCGGCGATAGCCCAATGGCTGGATTTTGACCTGAGGACAGCTATTTCTCTGAAAGCTAACAAAATTAGTTACACCTGGAAAATGCAAGACCCGGTGAAAGTTGAGATAAACTCGCCAATGTGGATGGTACAGCGAGATGTATTTGACGATTTTTTAATTAAACAAGCTCAAAAAACAGGTGCGGAACTTAGAGACTCTACAGAAGTCAAAGGGATTGAGTTTAAAAATTCTATTTGGGAAGTTAAAACTAACTCTGAACCGGTTTCCGGCCGCTATTTGATTGCGGCTGACGGTGCCGGCGGGCCGATGACTAAGTGGCTCAGATTGAAAGAACCAAAACTCTGTTTGAGCGCAAGTTTAGAAACTCGCTCAATCAAGGGCGATTCGCTCAATTTCGATTTTGGTACTATTAAAAAAGGTTTTATTTGGAGCTTTCCCAAAGCTGAGGGCTACTCTTTGAGTATTGCTGCGATGCGCGGCGACAAGCCAAAAGATATCAAGAAAATTTTGGCCGACTACGCCACTAAGTGCGGTGCGGATGTTAGTGTCAGCAACGTGCGGGAACACCCCATGAGTCTGTGGGATGCCGATCGAAAATTGCACTCGCAAAATGCCCTGCTTGTAGGAGACGCCGCCAGTCTCGCCGACCCCCTCTCCGGTGAGGGGATTCGGCCTGCGATTTTTAGCGGCTTTAAGGCCGCTCAGGCGATCGATCGAGCTCTTGGAGGTGCCGGCGACGCTAAGGAGCAGTATACTCAAACGATCGTCCAAGAATGGGGAACTGATATGGTTTGGGCCAGTCGCTTGGCTAGAGCATTCTATCAGTTTACAGGAGCTGCTTACAGAGCGGGCGTCAAATTGCCGATCGCTACTGAGTTGATGAGCAAAATTTTGTGCGGTGAACTGCGTTATGCTGATATCGCTAATCGCGCTCTTAAAAAGCTGATGCCGTTTTAGGACGAAGAAAGAAGGAAAAAGGAAGATTCTTAAATCCCAATTCCTTATTCTTCATTCCCAATTCTTAATCGTTAATTTAAAAATAGGAATTACGCACTATTCCTCAGAAAGCCAGTTGATTCCTAGATTTTTTGTGGCCAAGCCCAACTTTTTCCAAGAAACGGGGTTCAAAAGCGTAACTCCTATTTTAAATAAAGTCGATGCGAGGTTTTTTTAATACAAGCCCCGCGCTGCTTATAGAATCAAGCTCAAATACTCTTGGGAAAAAGTGGTTTGATACGTTAATAAGAGCGCGGTGAGGTGCTTTAGGCGCACCATGAATAATTACATTCTACCTAAATCCTGTAAAATATAAAATCTCAAATCTAATGATAATTTATTTTTATAAAGTAGAGGAGCCTTACGGCTGCTTTTCTAATTTTTCACTACACGACATTAGTCTGCACGGTCAAGATTGGTTGACTGTGGAACATTACTATCAAGCGCAAAAATTTGTCAGCACTGATGAAAGACTAGTGGCGACGATTCAAGCCGTAGCAACTCCCCAGGAAGCCGCCAAATTAGGTCGCGATCCCAACCACCGGATTCGCGATGATTGGGAAGCGGTGAAAATTCCTATTATGCGCGAAGCAGTTTTAACTAAGTTTCTCGCTCATACAGACATTCAAGCTATTCTCCTCGCCACAGGGGATCGAATGATTGTCGAGGATTCGCCAACGGATTACTACTGGGGGTGTGGCTGCGACCGAACTGGTCAAAATCATTTGGGTAAAATTCTGATGAGCGTGCGCAAGGAAATTAGTCAGCGCCTTGCGGGCTGATAGAAATTCAAATTCTTTCGTTCGTTATCATTGTATGAAGTTTTACAACAAATGTCAAATTATCCTAACAATCAATAATTCTGATAGTAAGAGTTTAATATTGCGAGAAATTTATAAGAGGATTAAAATAATAATTGTTATTTGCTTAAGTCGCTCTGCAGGTTGAAGGCAGGGACTCAACCGGCACGATCGCAGATTTTTCTTATCCCAGGGCGCCAAAGGCGATAGACCGTCGTCTCTCACCAGTGCGCCACCGATTAACTGTACAGATCGGTTGAGTCAAAAACTCAGGCTGATGCATTTGAGTTTGATCCCTCCAACAGCACATCAAAACTTCTTACGATCATTGTATAAGTACAAAAGGAGATTTATGCAACTCACAGAAAATACGCAAGAATTACATCATAAACTAGACAGAGAAGTTTTGGTACGGCGGATAACTGAACGCATCCGCCAATCTTTAGAATTAGAAGATATTTTAACCAGTACGGTAGCAGAAGTGCGGTCTTTTTTGAAAACAGATCGCATTATGATTTACAGATTTAGTGTTGACGGGAGTGGAGAAGTTGTTGCTGAGTCAATTAATAACAACCGTCTCCCTTCCTTGAAAGGACTGCACTTTCCAGCAGACGACATTCCCGCACACGCCCGGGAGATGTATGTGAGTATGCGCCAGCGGACAATCATAGATGTTAACTCCGGGACGATCGTCCTGAGTCCCCTTGATGCTGCAGACACCGGTCAACCTTTAGTAAATGAAGAGATGCACTACCGATCGCTCGATCCTTGCCACACAGCTTACCTGATGGCAATGGGAGTGCAATCTTCCTTAGTCGTCCCGATTTTGCACCGCAGGATCGCGTCGGAAAATAGCAACACACATATCTGCGATGCCCCGACGTGCCTGACTCGATACGAGCCAGGAAACAATCAAAAAATTCACATCGAACTGTGGGGACTTTTAGTGTCTCACCACTGTGCCCCCCTCAATATTTCACCAGCAGATTTAGAAGTAGTTCAGCTTGTATCAGATCAATTGTCTAGCGCTATCGCCCACGCGATCCTCCTCCAGCAAACCCGCTCTCAAGCCACCCGGGAAGCTACCGTGAGCCGCATAGCAGCCCTGTTGTACGGTCACGCTAACATTCGACTGCAACAAGGTTTAGAAGCCACCGTCACCGCTTTGGGCGGCAGTGGCGGCAGACTCTATCTCAACCCCCCCAACATTAAGGGTGAAAAGTTATCGGTTCCCAAGATCGATCGAGCATTTTCCATTACCCCTGCCCAAAGTGATGCTACCTTTGAACTGTTCGCCACAGGAGAACAACCCACACTTCCCGACTGGGAAACAGTCAAGGCGATCGAAGCTCATCCCCTCTGGCAGCAATGGCTAACCAAAGGATTCAAAAATACCGAAGAAATTCCCAAATTCCCAATTCTTACTAATGCTCAATTTCCAGTTTGGATAATTACCGACTTATACAAAGAACCTCTATTTAGAGTTTTAGTTCCAGCTTTCCAAACTACTAAAATTCGGGGTTTGCTGGTAATTCCGCTCCACTACCAACAAAAAATAGTCGGCTGTTTGACCATTTTTCGCAATGAAATTGATACCGAAAAAATGTGGGCGGGACGCTTTGATAGCAGCGCTGCACAAATGCTTCCCAGACAATCCTTTGAACTCTGGCGAGAAATTAAAAAAGGTCAGTCACCAGAGTGGAAGTCGGAGGAGATAGAGCAAGCTTTAGCTATAGGCAGCCAATTTTGTGCGGCAATTGGGCAGTACGTTCTTTATAAAGAAGTGCAAGCCCTAAATGCCAACTTGGAGCGTCAAGTTCAAGAACGCACCGCCCAATTGCAAAAATCCTTGGACTTTGCTCAAGTATTGACGCGAGTTAGAGACCAGATTCGCAGTACATTGGATTTGAAAATCATACTGCAAACTATTGTGCGAGAAGTCAGAGTTTTGTTGGATACCGATCGCACGGTAATCTACCAATTTGCTGGAGACAAACAGGGCGAGGTAGTTGTCGAAGCTGTTTGCGGCGAGTGGCGGTCAATTTTAGGTATCACATCTCCACAAGAATGCTTTCCCGAAGGCTCAGACTGCTTCTATCAAACCGAGCGGGTGCGAGCAATTAATGATATTTATACTGAGGATTTAACACCCTGTCACCGCGAATTTTTGGAAGATTTGCAGGTGAGAGGAAGTTTAATTGTACCGATGAGAGGCAAAGATTCCCAATTGTGGGGGTTGCTGATTGCCCATGAATGTTCGGGGCCCAGAGTTTGGCAAACAGCAGAACAGGAATTGGTGCAACATTTAGCGGCTCAAGCTGCGATCGCCATTCACCAAGCAGAACTTTATCAAGAAAGTCTCAATGCAGCAACTGCCGAGCGATTAAAAGCCGAACAGCTAGCTAAAACCCTCACAGAACTGCACAATACCCAAGCCCAACTGATTCAAACCGAAAAAATGTCCAGTCTCGGACAACTGCTGGCGGGAGTCGCCCACGAAATCAATAACCCCGTTAACTTTATCTACGGCAATCTGTCCCACGCCAGCGAATACACCAAAGATTTGCTCTGCTTGGTGGCACTCTACCGCCAGCACTACCCCAATCCCAACCAAGAAATTAGCGAGTGCTCCGAAGCAATCGACATCGAATTTCTTGCCGAAGATTTGCCAAAAATTTTGGGTTCCATGACAGTCGGAGTTGACCGCATCCGCCAGTTAGTTGTATCTTTGCGCAATTTTTCCAGGAGCGATCAAGCCGAGAAAAAAGCCGTTGACATTCACGAGGGCATCGACAGTACCCTGTTGATTTTGCAGCACCGGATCAAAGCCAATTCCGATCGCAACACCGTAGAAATTATTAAAGAATACGGCAATTTGCCCTTAGTAGGATGCTATTCCAGCTCGCTCAATCAGGTATTTATGAATCTGATAGGCAATGCCCTTGACGCCCTAGAAATGGGAAAAAAATATCTAGGTATGAATCTTCCCTTGAAAGCGGCAAGTGCAGCGGCGACACATTTAAGCTCGCAAATACTGCCTATCGAGTCAGGAGATATAAATTCCACCACCGAGTGTTTGATTCCTGATTTCCCCTCTCCTTGCATTCGGATTCGCACTGAATTAATCAATGAAAAAACGGTAGGAATTTGCATTGCCGACAATGGTCACGGCATCCCCAAAGAGTTAATCTCTCACATATTTAATCCGTTTTTTACTACTAAACCCGTAGGTCGGGGCACGGGTTTAGGACTGTCTATCAGTTACCAAATAGTAGTTGAGAAACACCAAGGCGTACTCAAGTGTGTTTCTATACCTGGTCAGGGTACAGAATTCAGGATCGAGATTCCACAGAATTAGGTAACTGTTAAGGCAAGATCAACTTCACCAGAACAGAACCGATCGAACCAAGAAGACTCATAAAGTCGCCGCGGCTGGCAGTGCGGGGTTCCGTAGGCTTTTGGCGCGCCACAATGGCTTCGGCTAACTGCTTTGACAACTCCTGACCTTGGGGATTTCCTTGAGCTGCAAAAAGTTGGTTTGCTCTTGCAGCGTCTTGAGTCGCGCCGGCGAAGTCTCCCAAGTCAGCGCGAGACATACTGCGCGCAAAATAAACTGCTGCTAAATCCGATTTCAGATTCAGTGCTTGATTGTAATAATCAATGGCGTTTCTGTAGTTTCCCGCTTGAGCTTCCAGCACTCCCAACCGGTAGAAGTCTTCAGCGGTGCCGATATTGGTTGGCATTCCTCTAACTCCGAGCAGTTGCGCGTTACTTAAATTAGCGCCTTGCAAATTGGCGTCGCTGAGATAGGCACTTCTCAAATCAGCACCGCTGAGGTTGGCACCGCTGAGGTTGGCCCCCGTCAGGTTGACGCCAAACAGACTGGTGCCGCTGAGGTTGGCACCGCTGAGGTCAGCCCCGGTGAGGTTGGCTCGGCTGAGGTTAGCCAACCTCAAGTCAGCACCTTTGAGATTGGCTCCTGTTAAGTTGGCTAAAACCAAGCCTGCACTGCTGAGGTCGCAGTTGGGGCACTGTCGGGTGGCTAGTAATTGTTGCGTGTGTTGGATGTTCTCGGCTGCTGCAGGAGCGATCTGGGCGATCGAGCTCAGTAGCGTTACAGCAGCGAGGATTCTGAGTTTCATTTTAACCGTCCAAAATCCAAAATATTAAATCTAAAATAGCTTTTATTGAAGCAATTGAAAATCAACATAACACAAGTTCACCCAACAAATCTTTTGACTCGCCGTATGTAGGAGTTCTGTGCGCCATCAGCACCCTACATTGAAGTTATCGGGAGCATCCCGATTTTGCAAAAACATTAAACTGCAAATTCACCATTTAAGTAGGCACAACGCAGTTGCAACATTTGAGAAACACTTTCAGATTTCCACTGCGAAGAATGAAATTTTTAGCCTTCTACCTATTTGCTTGACGGCTGATTCTACCGCTGGCGAACCGATGGAGCCTGGTTGTAATTCTTGACAAGTTTCATAGTCCACAAGGCGAAGACGGTGTTTTTTGAGGTAGGCACGGAAATTAATGACTTGCCGACTGTGGCAGTTGTCAAAAATAGCGAGCGCATCTTCTACCCGACCACGCCATAACAAAGCCTCAGCTTGTTTAAGCCGCTTGCCGGAGCCACCAACTTTATACAGATTTTCTTTCAGGTGATACCAGTCTAAGATTTCCTGCCTTTGTGAAGTTGTCGCAATTTCCTTGAATAAATTCCAAACACCCGGAGTGACCATCTCCTAAACAGATTACAGGATTAGTTAGCGACTGACTATTCACCCAATCTGTGAGGCTTAAGTTATCTTGGAAAAAAGCGCCATAGTAAAGGTCTTGCAAGCGCACTGCCTTATAGTCGCGCCACTGACATGGGAGTCCCCGTTCGGTTCGGAGTCGCACTTTACCGCCATCTATGCTCACTTGTGCTAGAGCCTGTTTGACTTCAGGGACGGGAAATTCTTGGCGTTGCACAAGTCTGTGTTGACTGCTATGGCTGACCTTAACTCCTGTGAGGGTGGCCAGGTCAACACAGGCATTTTGGTACGACTCCGAAGCAGAAAGTAAAAAACAGCATTTTTCAAGCATTGGACTTCTACGGCTGTAAGCCTCCACCCCCAAGCGGTTTGCTTGTTTTTGTGTAATTTTGAGCCGTCCTACACAACTGTTAAGCGTGCGCGTGCGCCCTTTAACCGTTTTGGTTACTTTTTGGATAAAAAAAGGGCAACTTTGGGGCTGACATATTCTAACATCTGTTGACGTACTACTTTCTCAAGCCCTTCTAGGGTAGCTATTTCTGCTGAATCTGTATTTCTGTAGAGGATTTGCGCTATTTCTTGAGTACAAGCTGATAACCGTAATTGTTCTTCGGGAGTTAGGCTCATTTTTTTTCCCCGATCTATTCTCTTTATTTTAGCTGCTGGCAGTCTATTTGCAAAATCGGGATGCTCCCTGGAAGGTTAGGTTTTAATGAGCTGTCGCAGCGGAATTTCTACGATCAATTCTGCCCCCTTCCCCGGTGACGAAATGCAGCGCAAATTTCCGCCGTGTTTTTCCACCACTATTTTATAGCTAATTGACAATCCTAAACCCGTCCCCTTACCAACAGGTTTAGTGGTGAAGAAGGGGTCAAAAATATTCTGCTGGATTTCTTCAGGTATGCCGGAACCGTTGTCAGCAATTCGGACAGCAATTTTGTTGTCTATAAGTTCTGTGCGAATGCGAATGCTAGGGATTGGGGACTGGGGACTTCCCAATTTCCCTTTTCCTTCTTCTAAAGCATCGATCGCATTCGTGAGAATATTCATAAAGACTTGATTTAGATGACCCACATAGCACTCGATTGCGGGCATGGTGCCATATTCTTTAATGACTTCAATGGCGGGAGTCCCATCATTTTTATTAAAGCGATTTTGCAAAATTAGCAGCGTACTCTCTATGCCTTCGTGAATGTCTACCCGCTTCATATCGCTTTCATCCAGACGGGAAAAATTCCGCAGCGATAAGACAATATTGCTGATGCGCTTGACTCCCATCTGCATCGATTCTAGTAGCTTTGGCAAGTCTTCGACGATAAAATCAATTTCGTTTTTTTCGGCTTGTTCTTGAATTTCTGGGTCGGGTTCTGGATAGTGCTTTTGATAGAGGTTCAATATATTAAACAAATTTTGAATGTATTCTTGGGCGTGAGACAAATTCCCATAAATAAAGCTGGCGGGGTTGTTGATTTCGTGGGCGACTCCCCCGACTAATTGACCGAGAGAAGCCATCTTTTCATTTTGAATCAGTTGAATTTGGGTGCGTCGGAGTTCGTCTAAGGCTTGTTGAAGTTCGATCGCTTGTTGTCTCAATCGCGCTTCTGAGTCGCGCAAGGCGGCTTCGGCTAATTTGCGTTCGGTGATGTCTCGATAAACGACGCCTACGGCGAAGACATTGCCGGTTGAGTCTTTAATGGGGGAAAGGGTTGATTCGCTATAGGAAGGAAGATCGCCGACGTTAGTAGCATCCTCAAAATGCAGCGATTTACAGGTATTAAAGACTGTCTCAAAGCGGCTCGTCCACAATGGAATCAATTCTGGAGAATCTTTTAAAATCTCTGGAAAACTTTTCCCAATCACGCGATCGCGCGGCTTCTGAATATTATCTAGCCACGCTTGGTTAGCATAGAGACAGTGATAATTTTTATCCCACACGGCGATGAAGTCGTCGGTAGATTCAAAAATGGCGCGAAATCGTTCTTCGCTTAAGCGCAGTGCATCTTCGGCGAGGAGGCGATCGCGGATTTCTTGTTGCAAGTAATCATTTTTTTCTTTTAATTCCAGAGTTCTTTCTTCTACTTTAACTTCTAGAGTTTTGCTGTAGTCTTGCAATTGATTTTTAGCCGTTTCTAAGTTAGTATAGAGACGAGCATTTTCAATCGAGATAGCCGCTTGGGAAGAAAGCAAGCGTAAAATTTCCAGGCGATCGCTCGTAAAGGCACCTTTGGTGAGATTATTTTCTAAATAAAGCAGTCCGACGAGTTTTCCTTGATGAATGAGCGGCGTACATAAAAGCGATTTGGGTTGAAAAGTAACGATATAAGGATCTGCACTGAATCGAGGTTCTGCATTAGCATCATTTAAAACCAAATTCTCGCGAGTTCGCGTTACATAGTTAATCAGCGAAAGCGGGAGATTAGAAGAGTGCGGGTTTTGTAGGGGGGTTATCGGTGTGGTTTCTAGATTGTCGGTTAAATCCGTCCCTACATACACGGGAATCGATTGCAACACATTGACTTCATCTCCCTCCTCGGTAATAGTCGCTTCTACAAACAATTCTCCATCTTTTTCTAAGATGAGAGAGCCCTTTTGGGCTCCGGCATTTTCTCGAACAATTAGCATGAGCTTCGAGAGCAACTTATCGAGAACAATTTCTCCAGCTAAAGCTTGCGAAGCTTTCATAATTGTGGTAATATCTAGGTGAGAAACTCCCGTGCTTGTCGGTGAGCTTGTGGTTTGGGAGATTTCCACACTGGGAATTTCTCGATTTAGCTTTTTCGAGAAGAACTGAGGGTATCGCTCTTCTAAGTCTTGCACTTTAGCGGTGGCTCCCCAGCGAATATATCCGTGGTAGGCTTGTTTCAGATAACTTTCCGCGATCGTTTTTTTATCCGCAAGAAGTAAAATTTTGCTGCTAGTTCATTTGCCAGCGCTTCTTCTTGAATGTATCCGTGTTCTACCGCTCCTTGAATGGCTCGCTCATAATAATCCATTGCTTTCTCATTTTGCCCCAAAACCCGCGCTTTTTCTGCCTCTACTAAGTCATACTTATGCTGAAAATTACAAGGCGCATGAAATGCCCAAGTCTTCATTTTTTCTTGATTCGCGGCTAATTGACTGAGATATTCTTTTTTCTCTTTTAGTTGGGCTTTTGGATACAGTGCTAGGAGGGCAAGAGAATGGTAGAATTTGTAGAGGGTATTCTGAAGCAATCCCACGCCGTAGCTGGCATATTCTGATGATAAATTGGCGCTGGCTACTGTTCCTTCGTAATCCTTAAATGAATAAAGGAGAATCGTTTTGGCGACATAGTAAAAAAACAATAACGTATTATTGTTAGCCTCTTTAATGACTGGAATCATTTCTTCTTCATTAAAACTATCGCCAATTAAATTGAATTTATTCGGGGCTTTTCCGAGGAAATTCTTAACAAGTTGCTGGTAAATTTTCATCCCCCCAATATCGTACTCCTGTTTGTATTTGATAGTCATAGCGGCATATTTGGCCTGAGATAGCTCTACTTTTCCCAGTTCCTGCCCACTTAAAAATCTGAAATAGCAAGAACTCATCGCATGGTGACAAGCATATTCTATGTCTCCTACTTCCAAGCCGCTTTGAATGCCATCAATAAAAGGTTCTTCGTTTTCCTTTATTGGATCTTTCCAGTGGTGAATAAGGACATAAAATATACAAATTAACTTGGCTTTAAGTGTATTGGCATCAAATTTTTCCAATAAAGGCAAGGCTAGTTTGCCAAATCGATATCCAGACTCTATGTCTCCCATTGCCCCACACAGGAGTACCCCATACCAAACATAAGCGCAAGCGGATTCGGGTGAATTTCCATAGGCGATCGACAACCTTATCATTGTAAAAAGAATCGGTGAAAACATCTCTAAATTTGCAACATAAGCCGCTAGGACGATGCTCATTAAGATTCGCATAGCCGCGATTTTATCGGGATCTGTCATTAGCGGTAAGTCAGCTAAATCGTCAATCATCAGTTCTTGAGGAAGTTCTTGCTCCAAGCGAACGCCCAGCATTTCCAAAACCTCGATTCCGGTATCGATGACTGAATTTATCCGGTTTCTAGAAAACTCTACCTGAATTTTTAGCTCGTACACTTTGACTTTTTCTAAGAGAGTTTTCGCCTGTTTTAGAATGACATCAGATAACTGTTGCGATCGCTCAAAGTTAGTGTTTAAGTATTCAGCTTCGGCTGCTGCCAAATGAAGAGTTAACGTCAGGTCATACTGACTCTCCCAACTATCTGAGGCAAGCAGTCCTAAACCCACATTCAAATATTTAATAGCCGACTCATACGCTGTTGCTGCTTTCGCTTTCTGACCCGCTATCAAATTAAGGGAAGCTAGCTCATATTTTTCTGAGTCAGTCGCCAGTAAGTCAGTCCCGTAATTAAGTTGGTTAACCAGGGCGAAAATATTTTCTTTTCGTTCTTCAGGCGTTGTATTTTGCAGCAGTAGTTGACCGATTTTCAGGTGAGTCTGTTTTTTTTGCTCATCGGGAATCAAAGAATAAGCGGCTTGCTGCACGCGGTCATGTAAAAATTTGTAGTCTACCTTGACATCGGTTAAGGTAAATCCCCCTGCGTCTTCCTGACTAAATACCAGAGGAATTTTGTACTCATTGCTTAAAGGTAAAATCAACCCAGTCTGAAGTGCTGACCACAATTGTGCAGCCATGACGAAGGAAGATTTTTCATTGACGATCGCCAAGACTTCTAAGTTAAACGTATTGCCAATACAAGCCGCCAGTGTTAAGACTTTCTGCGTATCGGGCGACAGTTTGCGAATATTTATAGCGACCAGTTCGACAACATTTAAATCTGTAATGCCAAGGGCTTGAATTTGCTTTGTATCCCACTGCCAAGCCCCTAAATATAACTCATAAGTTAACAATTTTTCTTGGTAAAGAGTTTTGAGTAGTTGAATTAAGAAGAAAGGATTTCCCTGAGTTTTGTTGAAAAGCAGAGACGCGAAATTTCGCGTCTCTACAGATAGAGATTCCGATCGCACCGATTCATCCTTTAAAGTATCGGCGATTAATTCTTCGACGTGAACCAATTTTAACGGACCAAGTTCGATGTTATTGACCGTTGCACCCGCTTGTGGAATTTTTTCAATCGTTTGAATGGTTGGATGGGTAGGAGAAACTTCGTTATCTCGATATGCGCCAATCAGCAATAGATATTTGCTATCGCTATCGGTCATCAGCAGTTCAATCAATTTCAGGGATGCCGAATCGGCCCACTGCAAGTCATCTAAGAAGACAACTAGGGGATGTTCTTCGGTTGTAAATACGCCAATAAATTGTTTAAATACCAGATTGAAGCGGTTTTGCGATTCAGTTGCCCCTAGTTCTGGCACGGGTAGCTGTTTGCCAATAATTAGTTCTACTTCGGGAATAACGTCAACGATGATTTGCCCGTTAACACTTAAAGCGGCTAACAGGTTTTCTTGCCAAATTTTGATTTCTGTTTCGCCTTCAGTGAGCAGTTGCAGAATTAATGATTGGAATGCTTGAATCAGGGAAGCATAAGGAATATTGCGCTTGAACTGGTCAAACTTGCCCGCAATAAAATAACCTCGTTGCCGCACGATGGGTTTGTGAACTTCATTGACTAAAACGGTTTTTCCAATCCCTGAATAACCGGAAACGAGCATTAATTCGGTTGTGCCATTCGCCACGAGATCGAAGGTTTCCAGAAGCTTATTAACTTCGGTTTCCCGACCGTAGAGCTTCTGCGGTATATTTAATTGACTGGCTTTATCGGCACTTCCAGCCACAAACTCGTAAATAGATCCGGTAGCCTGTAGTTTTACCAGGCAGGTTTCTCAGTCAAATTTTAGCCCTTCAGCGCTTTGGTAGCGGTCTTCAGCATTTTTGGCTAATAATTTCATTACGATGTCGGAAATAGCGGGCGGAATTTCAGGATTCAGCGCTTGTGGCGGGACAATTTTTTGGGCGATATGGCAGTACACCAATTCCAGGGGTTCGCTGTTCGTGCAGGGTAGAACTCCTGTTAAAATTTCATACAATGTTACGCCTAGCGAATAAAGATCGGTGCGGTAGTCAATCGAGCGATTCATCCGGCCAGTTTGCTCGGGCGACATATAAGCGAGGGTGCCTTCTAAAAAATGAGGATGACTGGCCGCCGCGTTTTCTCGCTCTAGGCGCGTAGCGATGCTAAAGTCAGCCAATTTTACCTCGCCTGTTTTGGGATTAATTAGGATATTTTGGGGTTTAATATCTTTATGGATGACGTGCTTTTTATGCACTTCGGCTAGGGCGGATGCGATCTGAATAGCGATTGTGAGGAAGTCGCTCAATTCATTTTTTTTAGAGACCATATAATTTTTTAGCGACTCTCCCCCAAAATCTTCTAAAATGAGCGCTAAACCGTTTTTATAGGTTTCTAAGCTATAGGGTTTAACAATTCCTTCTAGAGCGTC
This sequence comes from Microcoleus sp. K4-B3, assembly GCF_036704615.1. Lineage (NCBI taxonomy): Bacteria > Bacillati > Cyanobacteriota > Cyanophyceae > Oscillatoriales > Microcoleaceae > Microcoleus > Microcoleus sp. K4-B3. The sequence goes on along the minus strand of NZ_JAUBSF010000024.1, from coordinate 28,189 downwards.
TAGATGCTGTAATATTTGATATTCGTGTTTGAATCGGGTAATTTCTTCGAGGGTGGGATACTCGGCTTTGAGGAGTTTGACGATCGCCCCCTTGTTTGTTCCCGCGATCGCTGCTCGATAAATTGCAGTATTGACACCTGACTGAATTTCTTCTATAATCTCGTAACTACCAATAGACCTAATCAAATGATTCATCGTTGATGCCTCCGATTGAAATACATGAGTATGAATACTCCCTATAGAGGGAGGATTGAAAAGTCAATCTGGTTGCAGCGTAAGCAGCTTTGCGGATAGGTCTGGTGGGTTTTTCTAATGTTTTAATTATAGATAAACTCGATCGATTATCTGGGATTTTTTAATATGTTTTAATGAATGGGCGATAAAGTTAGCGCATTGCAGTTAATAAAACTTTAAACTAAAAATTGGCTCAATATGCAGTTAGAATGCGGCAGGGGTCAGCCCGACATGCGAAAATCGCTACATTACAAAAATGGGATGCTCCCGAAGTTATCCGCCTTACCTTAGTGTCAAATAAACACTTCCCTGCCAATAAATTAGGGTAATGAATTACTCATTACCCTTTAGCCGCGGTTCTCGGCAACCATAAAAATTAACAAATAAATTACTCGTGAATCGTGCCGTCGGGCATCGTCGTACCCTTAAGATATACTCCGCTCAGGTTGACTTTTGTAAGGTTTGCTCCCAACAGGTTTGCGCCGCTTAAGTCTGACGCACTTAAAATCGCTTCAGTCAAGTCTGCCCTAATTAGATTCGCACCCATTAAGTCGGCTCCGCTGAGGTCTACTTTGCTCAGGTTTGCGCCAATTAAATCGCATTCTGTGAGCACTGCCCTGCGCAAGTTTACTCCGTAAAGATTTACTCCGTGCAAGTCTGCACGGCTGAGTGTTGCCCGAGATATGTTGGCTCCAATTAAAGTTGCTTGGATCAGGGAAGCTCCGCTCAAGTCTGCTTTGCTGAGGTTCGCTCCCATCAACTCAGCTCGATTCAGGTTAGCTTCAGCTAAAAGTGCTTCTGTGAGGTCGGCTCCACCTAAGTCTGCTCTGCTCAAATTAATCTTGCACAAATTGGCTTTGGCAAAGTTGACTCTGTTGAGTTTGGCTTTGCTGAGATTGGCTCCAATCAGGTCGGCTTCATACAGATTGGCTCCAATCAATTCTGCTTCGTAGAGGTACACCTCGTGCAGGTAGACCCCGCTAAAATTTCTTTCTCCTATTGCGTATAGCTTGAGCAGTTCGTCAACGTTCATTGTGGTTTCTCTACACCTTTTAAATGAAGAATACTGTCAGCAAGCTGGTTACACCGGATGTTCTGCAATTTTAGATTTTAGGTTCTGAAAGATTCAGACTCAGGGTGAGACTTCCCTCAATCTGCAAGGTTTTAGGTGGAAAGTACGATCGAACCCATAACTTTTTGTGGCTAGTTGAGCTTACTGAGCATTCATGTGATTTAGATCACTAACTGGTGTTAGTAGTATCACATAGAAATTACAGTTTCGATCACAGCAGGCGGGAAAAAATAGCCGATACTTGTAAAGTAATGCTGAGAAATTGACAATGCCACCCTCGTCGTGTTTTACTCAACTGGCGATAAAGCAAGTAGTTTCACAGATAATTGCCCGCGGCAGGAAAGTCGGTTGCAACGTCACTCGGCGCTAGCCGCTCCGGGCGATCGGAGAGTAGATATATCAGGATTTCTCGCACAGCGAAAGTCAGAAATGCACTTCTGGTAGTAGGGAAATGTCTGTATAAAAATGCGCTCGCTGTGTAGAGACCAAGCCTGTTTGCTAGCACCTAATGACTAAAAATCACCCATACGTTCGCAAAAATTACCAATAAATAAATCAAAAAAAAACCATGATATCTGTTTAACAATAAGAGAACAAATGGTATGACTTAAAAGTCACCTATTGCAGCTAATGTTACAGTCGATCGGTTAACGGCTATCAGTATTAGGAATGACGCTTGTCTATCAAATACAAAACTGACCCAGAAACCCGGTTTTTTTACCAAAAAACTTCGTTGCAATCCTTGCTCCAGGTTACAAAAATCCGCTTTCTGAGCGTCTGAGTGCGTCCAAAAATCAAAAAGTTTAATGAGAGCGCTTTTTTTGTATTGCTTGATGGCAAACAAAAGGCGAGCATTTAGGAGCGAATATTGCTCCCTTGTAAAACAAAGGTATTGTATAACGCTAATCGTGAGGTAATTGATATGGCTGGAGTATGTAAACTTAGCATCACAGAGACAAGTGAAGAACTAAAAAACTTGTTAAATGAACAAAAAACGGCAAGTGGCTTTCAAAAAATTCAAGCACTTTACCTGTTCAAAATTAGTCATGTTAAGACAGTTAAAGAATTGGCAATGACGATCGGGGTAAACCGAATTACAGTGCAGCGGTGGCTGAGAAAGTACCGCTCTGACGGACTCGAAGGACTCCTCGAAACAAAGCACAGCGGCGGCCGCAAGCCGGCGATTCCTCATCTTGCCCGCGCTAGTTTGGCAATGCGCCTCAGCGACCCTCAGAAAGGCTTTAAAAGCTATGGAGAAATTCAAGAGTGGTTGCAGCAGGAATACAGCATTGAGGCTTCCTATAAAGCGGTTTACGCAACAGTCAGATACCACCTAAAAGCCAAGCTGACGAAAGTCTAGATACTTCATACCAAGTCCGATTAATCACCGATTATCTAATGGTTTGCAGTCAGCTTTTGAGGAGTTCCGTCGTCACGACAAACCTGACTAATTCTTTTTTAACAAAACGCGCTCTCATAAACTGCGGAGCATATAAATTATATGTGGCGGCGATTGGGGTGAGGGGGAGAAAATTTGACGCTTTTCCCGCGTTTGTGAAAAATGTTTAAAAAATTCGCCATAAATCATAACTTGCAAGTTTTGTCTAATTTGCAGGTTTTGTTATATGGATGTAAAAATTGGCAGTGGCTAAGGCAAAAATCGATCCAAAGCCGCTTTCAACTCTTCTATTTCGGTATCAATATTGCCTTCTTTCGCGGCTCTGGCGATGCACTCAGTTAAATGTTCGTCGAGAATGATTCTCGCTACGCGATCGAGCGCGCCTCGAACCGCAGCAACTTGCACGAGAACTTCGGGACAGGGACGGTTTTCTTGCACCATAGTTTTGATGCCGCGCACGTGTCCCTCAATCCGAGACAAGCGATTTACCAGCCGCCGCATCGATTCTTCATCGTGATGGTGAGGGTGGGCTGATTTATCGTCGTGATGGTGGTGGGAATTTGAGGCCAAGGATTTGTCAGTAGAAGTATCAGATAGAATCATCGGGGTTATACCATTTTAGATTTTAGATTTTAGATTTTAGATTGGGAATGAGTGATTTCGTAATGGTTGGGCCCACGGGCCTAGAGTTGCATTCTTTTTTTGAAACTGGTATTACTAGGGAATTTTTTAAAGTTAGAATTCAGAATAGGGTGAGTTGGTGCGGGATCGTGACTCATGTATTGTAACTGTCAAAATATATTTAGGATCTTCATCGTGGCAGATTATTGAGTCCGCACGATCGCACACCTTTACCAGACTAACCCAGACTAACAAAGATTGACGCTATGCGACTATTTAAGTTTTTTCGCCCCGCACCTCGAACCGATGCTCGTTGGTTCGCCCTAATTTTAGGAATGACGATCGCCCTGAGTGCTTTAGCAATCAATGCTGCACCCGCTACCGCCGCTGACGGCAAAAATCCGCCCAACTTACAGTTCCAGAGTTTCCCAGCCACCGCCGCGAATCCGCAACTGTTAGCGCTGCGGAGTCCGGAACTCCCGGGGGATACCGGCAGCTTTGTCACGGCCGCCGTCGATCGAGTCGGGCCAGCAGTTGTTCGGATTGATACCGAGCGCACAGTCAGTCGCAACCTCGACCCCTTAATGGAAGACCCCTTCTTCCGCAGATTTTTGGGAGAAGATTTACGCAGCATGACCCCCAGACAAGAACGGTTGCGCGGTCAAGGTTCCGGCTTCATTATTGACAAAAGCGGGATTGTTTTAACCAACGCTCACGTAGTTGACAAAGCCGATCGAGTGACTGTCACCTTAAACGACGGCAGAACATTTCCAGGAGAAGTGCAAGGTACTGACGAAGTAACTGATTTGGCAGTTGTCAAAATTAATACCAAGGAAGTTAACTTGCCCGTGGCAACCCTAGGAGATTCCGACGCGGTGAAAGTAGGAGATTGGGCGATCGCCGTGGGCAACCCCCTCGGATTTGACAACACCGTCACCTTGGGCATTATCAGCACCCTCAAACGATCCAGTGCAGCCGTCGGCATTCCCGACAAGCGGCTCGATTTCATTCAAACCGACGCGGCCATCAATCCCGGCAATTCCGGCGGCCCGCTGTTAAACAGCAGAGGAGAAGTGATTGGCATCAACACGGCAATTCGAGCTGACGCAATGGGTATTGGCTTTGCGATTCCGATCGACAAAGCCAAGGCCATCTACGCGCAGCTAGCCAAGGGAGAACAAGTCAGCCATCCGTTTTTGGGGATTCAGATGATTGCTTTGACTCCTGAAATGGCCAGAGAGAATAATTCTGACCCCAATGCTCCTTTGATTGTGCCGGAAGTTAACGGAGTGTTAGTGATGCGAGTTGTTCCCAACACCCCTGCTGAGAAAGCAGGGCTTCGCAAGGGAGATGTCATCGTTCAAATAGACGGTGAGGGAGTGACTGAGGCCGAACAGTTGCAAAGTTTGGTGGACAACAGCAAAATCGGTCAAATTCTGAAACTGAAAGTGCGCCGCGGTTCCCAGATTAAAGAACTTGCGGTTAAAACTGCTCAACTGAGGGATTTTTAACTAGAAGGGGAAGGGGGGAAACTGTTAGAAACCCTTTCCTTCTTCCTTCTTCCTTCTTCCTTCTTCCTTCCTCTATATGACACGAATTCAACTTGCCTATCCCAAAATTCCAGATAGTAAAAATTGCCCTCACGAACAATGTATAGCTTTTGAGAAGTACGATGGTACTAATTTGCATTGGGTTTGGGAAGTAGAACTCGGTTGGTATGCTTTTGGTACGCGCCGCAGTAGATTTGATTTGGATGAGATGGGAATTGCAGAATTTAACGCTGCACATCCAGGTTTAGAAGCAGCACCTGAAATATTTCAAAGAGACTTTGCTAGTCCCTTAGAGTCTATATTTCGAGAGAACGAACAGTATCACTGCGCTGAAATTACTGTGTTTACAGAGTTTTTTGGTGCTAACTCGTTTGCGGGAATGCACCAAAAGGACGATCGCAAACAATTGGTGCTTTTTGATGTGGAAACCGATCGGGGTATGGTTATTCCCGATCGGTTTATTCAGGACTTTGGTAAATTAAATATTGCGCGAGTGATTTATCGCGGCAAACTGACGGGCAAGTTTATGGATGATATTCGCGAGGGGAAATACGGTGTGGATGAAGGTGTTGTGTGCAAGGGAGGCCGCAATGCTAATAATCTGTGGATGGTGAAGATTAAGACTGATGCGTATATGCAGAGATTGCAGCAAGCTTTTAAGGATGATTGGGAAAATTACTGGGAGTAATATCAAACTGATAGATCGACTGTCACAAGCCAAAGTGGGAGATATCGGCAACCCCCTTGGATTTGACAATACCGTTGCGTAAGTCATCAGGAATTAAAGTATATTGGTCATAATCAATAGACAGCCAATAAAAAAACCATGGAGGATTTAGTTATGACATCTGTGGAGCTTGAAAAAAAAGCCATGACTGAAGAAGAGGTGGCAAAGTTATGGGAAGCGTTTCAAGTATTTGACGCGGACGGGAGCGGTTCTATTTCATCAGAAGAACTCGGTCAAGTGATGCGATCGCTAGGCCAGAGTCCTAACGAAACCGAGCTGCGCGACATGATCAAGGAAGTGGACGTAGACTTGTCGGGCAGTATCGATTTTGAGGAATTCAAAATGCTGATGGTGTCCCGGCAAGGCGATCGCCAGAGTCGTCTCAAAATGGCATTTAGTGTATTTGATGAGGATGGCAGCGGTCAAATCACTAAAAACGAGATGCAGGGTGTGATGAGCCAGTTTGGGCTGACAGAGCAAGAGCTCGATGAGATCGTCAAAGAGGTAGACCATGACGGCGATGCCTCAATTGACTTTAAGGAATTCTGCAAACTGGTACCGGATGAGTCAGAGCTCACATCAGGATATCAAGACTCGCCGGTTCCGGTTGTCAGCACACAGACAACCGAGATTTCAGACAGTACAGCGGCTGCGATCGCAACTACAGCAACTGCTATCAATGAGGCAGCTTCTGCCACTATTGAACCTAATCTACAAGAAGCACCCACCGATAGCAATCCAGAAATAGCGCGGCTAAAAGAACTACTCGCGCAACACCCACAAGCTGAGAACAAGCGCGGTACGTCCCGCTTGCAGATGCAGATTGGTTTGTTTCGTCTGATCCAGGGAGCAGCCTACCGCAGCTTCCGCGAGAGTTTTTCCGCCAACCACGAGACTCACCTGCGCGTGAGAAACTTGCCATACAGAATCGCTGATTTTGTACAATTTGTCAGGAGTGCGATCGGGCTTTATAAAGGATTGGGTGTAGTAGAGTCTGCGTGCAACCCTGTACTGGATGCAGTAGTGAAATCGATCGAAGATGAATATGCCAGACTGCAAGCTCGCATCAAAAACTGGAAGACTATAGAAAAAACTCCAGAAATGTTGGCAGAACAAAAAGCCATGTTGGAGGCGCGGGGTAAGTCTGCCAGCGCCAAGGAAAAGTTTGCGGCGGGAGTGGAGTTTGCAATCACCATCAAGAAGAAAAGTCTTAACTTGCGGGACATCGCCGAGGGTGTGCTTGCCGTCAACGAACTCAACCGACTGCGGAAAATGGAACTGAGTGAGGAAATGGCACCGCCACCAGCCCAATCCGAGGGAGATCCCAAAGAGTACCTGAAGAAGTGGAACCGCGTCATCCTCTCGGATGCGTCAGAGGAAATCAATGGTGCGATGATGCCAGTCGCCTATTGGTATGAAGACTTCATGCCGAAGCTGCTGGCTGCCTTCAGCGTCAGCACAGCAGCAGACATCCCCTTGAACACGGTGGCTGACGAAGCAGCTTTAAACCAGTGGTACGAAGCCACTAAAACGTCAGGGGAATTTGGGCGCTATGGGGCGGATGTTGTAGAAAGCTTTCCCAAATGCGCTCCAAAACAAAAGCTAATGCTCAAACAGGCATGGCGCTTGACGCACAACTACCTGAACGGGGTACAGAAACGGCGCGAACGCTTGGAGTTTGGGCGCGAGTCTGGCGAACTCTCGCAATATGTATCGTTCATTGACGTTTATATCGATCGCAGTGAAATAAAGAATTCACAAATGCGCGTCAGCTTCCCGTATTATATTGGCCCTGCGGTGTGGCGTTTCTTTCACACTACGGCTGAAATCGTCTCTACCAAGACCCCCCAACAGCAAAAAACTCTGGTGGCCATCTTCAAGGACTTCTTCAAGCTGTTTGCCACTATGTATCCCTGCCCCTACTGCCGCCACCACCTCAACGCCTACGTCGTGCAGAATAAAGAGGTGGAAATGTACCCTGTGGAGTACCTCGTGCTTGGGCGCGACCCGCGTCTGAATGACTTTGAGGTATCAATGGAGGCGAAGCTGTCCACCGTAGTAGATGGCGCTTCCCTGCGCTTATTCTTCTGGAAGCTGCACAATACTGTCTCCTCATCAATTGCGCGATCGGAGGAGTGGTATCACAAGGATGAGAAAGCATTTTATACCACTCGTTATTGGCCCAGCATTGACTCTGAGCTAGCACGAGCCAACGCCCTCAAACACATTAGCATTGCCACCGATCGGATGTACCGCCTCTACGGTATGCTCAAGCCCGCGGCACGACTGACAGGGGTGAGAGCAACATTGCAAAAGCTGTTGGATAAGAGGGATGAGGAAGGCATCAAGGAGGCTTGCTTAGTTGCCCAAGATTACATCAAGGAGTTGGAGGAGGCGATCGTCACCGGACAATTCCTACAAGAGACATATTACTTTGACCCTGACCTTGTGGATCAAGCTCCAGTCTTTAGTCCTGAAGAAGAGGAGTTTGCTCGCAGCGGTGTGTTCGTAGAGGTTGCTTAAATATTAGTGAGTAAAAAGTTAAGTTTTTAAGCTTAACTTTTTACCTCTTCAACATTTCGAGAGAACGAACAGTATCACTGCCCTGCAATTACTGTGTTTACAGAGTATTTTGGTGCTAATTCGTTTGCGGGAATGCACCAAAAGGACGATCGCAAACAATTGGTGCTTTTTGATGTGGAAACTGAGGGCGGTATGGTTGTTCCCGATCGGTTTATTCAGGATTTTGGTAAATTAAATATTGCGCGAGTGATTTATCGCGGCCCACTGACGGGCAAGTTTATGGACGATCTTCGCAAGGGGAAATACGGTGTAGATGAAGGTGTTGTGTCCAAGGGAGGCCGCAATGCTAATAATCTGTGGATGGTGAAGATTAAGACTGATGTGTATATGCAGAGATTGCAGCAAGCTTTTAATGATGATTGGGAAAATTACTGGGAGTAATATCAAATCTGAAGACTAACTTTTTCCATGAATCATCGAGTAGTGCGATCGGTGAAACCTCCTCTTTTGCTCCCCCTTTACCAGAAGAGTTGACAAAAAACCTATCTTGTGCTGAGATGGCAGTGCTGAAGGTGCAGAGCGAAAATATCAATTTTTGATTTGGAGAGTGGGACGGCGCGATCGGTTTACGTTACGGAGCAGTCTGTGTGCGGTCTGTTAAAATCTTTGTAACTTGTGTGTTTTTACCTATAAACTAACCAAATGGGGAAAAATATCACACTAGAAAGTTTCTGAATTAATTGTCACAAATATCCAATGCGTTACGATAGCTGGAACAACCTCTTAATTGACACAACAGCACGTCCCCAGCCTTTAGCTGAGGAGCGCTTTCGCGAGTGGGTTGCAGGTAAGGGAATTTTCATTAGTTCTCGGAGAGATGCCGAGATGAATCCAGTACGACAAGCTGCTCGACAATATTTATACGCAATAGGTGCTCATCCAATTATGTGGGAGGACATGACACCAAGAGATGAAGATTCTGAACAAGCTTATTTAAACGGTGTCGATCAATCAGATATTTTTGTGTTATTAGTTGGTAGAAGTTATGGTATCGCCGATTCCACAGGCTATTCACCCATCCATAAAGAGGGAAATCAGGCTACTAAACGCAAGATCCCACGCTTAATTTTCATGCTAGAGGGAATTCAAGACTATGAGCGAGACGGGCGATTAAATGATTGGCTTTTGTCCCTCTACAAGGAAGTTTCTGTTGCATCTTTTTCAACGACGCATTCTTTTGTTTCTCAGCTTGATGCTCGATTGCGAGAGATGGCTGCACGAAGTTACCGCTTTTGGATTAAACTTGGTAATCTCGTCTTTCCCGGTTTAGTCAAGAGTGAATCAATTCCATCAAGAGGTGGAAATCATTTTACTGTAACTGCACGAGTAACCCAAGGAAGTGTACGTCATGCCCTTCTAAGCCTGGGCAAACCATATAGATCCGACCAAGCATATATTAATTCCATAACTTGGTCCGATCAAAGTTTCCCCATCCAAGTCGATTCTGTTTCAACAGACTCGGAGTTTACAACGGAGAACTTAGTACGTATTGAATGTACAACACCTCAGAATTTTCATGGATATTCGGGAGATACCAGCAGGATGATATCAGTCGGTGGAGGTGTTCGTGGAAACTCTTTAGGACCAGCCGATATTGCGTATATTTGGGCAACCTTGGCTATTTTTGGTAAAGAGGTGGAGATAGATAGCAGTGTTCTAAGTCTGGCTCAATCATTAACAAGACTTGATACATCACCATTACCCGAACTCCTGCGTACAACAAAGGCATCAGGCTGGATTGCTGAAGGGTTGACAAGACTGTACATAGTTGAGGAGTTTCGACAACGGTATCCTGGGTATTTTGAATACTTGAATGTCGGACCTGCTACAGCAACTGGAGTCAGGGTTGATGCTTCTTTTGTCATTGAGTCAAGCTCAATGGTTGATAACAAAACTATTCCGATTCAAGGAGTTGTTCCGCTATTAGGTTAGCCTTTCTTAAAAAAAATTTTATAACTATCAGAAGCAGATAGATTCAAGAAATTCCTGTAAATCATAGAAATCTATAGAATCTAAATCTTCGACGTAAATCATTACGGTTAATTTTTTAGTAATGAAGGTTCGCTTTGTTTCAACGATAAAAGAGGTAATAATTAACTTGGCTAACTCAGTTCTAGATAAGCCAACACGAGCAAGGTCAGAGCCAATGATAGGTATAGCTACACCTGTACCTTGGCACTTTTGACGAACTTCTTTCCAGAGCTTATTCAGCGAAGTCATAATATAGTCGGTATTTGATTGAATATTCAAGTTATTGTTCATGTATCCATAAGCTGTCAAGAAATAGCATTTATTATGTGAACTGAGTGTAATTACTGTACCGATGGGGTATCGCCAAGTTTTTCCTCGACTTTTATCAAAATCTTCCTGGCGTTCGGTGTGATACGGTTGGAGGGCTAATTCAATATCTGCATCCAATCTGCTGCGATCGCCTCTATAAACCTTTGTAAGAAACTGTCCTTGAATACTGGAGTCTCGAATAATATCTCCTATTTCTGTATCAAAAGTATCGTTACAACCAATGACTAAATGCCCGTTTTCATCAAAGAGATCGCCTATTTTGATTTCAATATTTGAATCAGGAGAAATAAGTTTTTTAGATATAGCCATTCGAGGTCGGCATCGAATGATAGCAAAAATGAACGACAAAACTGCAAGTCCAAAGTAACCAAGCCAACCTATGTTGAGCTTCTCTGGGAAGACCAGCGTAGCAGGTTCAATAAATAGCCACAGTAAACCAAATGTACTTACGAATGAATTTACGAATCGCGGAAAGCTAATTTTAGTAATTAGCTTTAGATAGAGGCGGATTTTCACAGATTTATTTGACATTAGGTGTTAATTTCAAACTTTTATTGTACTAGATTATTCCTAACTGGATTGCCTGTTGCAATATTTATGCGTTACCAAGATCGCGGTAGCTCGTTATTCTTTTCCCAGATTTTGCTAGTTGAATAAGTTTGCTAACATTTTTATGAGGACTTGCTCGCCAAAAATCCGAACGACTTCGGCTAGCGATAGTGTCATACTTCTGTGCTGTGCGCTCTAAGTCATCTGCTGTATTGAAAATAGTTAAGATTGCTGATCCATATCTACCTTGTTGTAGTATTGCATCTTGAATTGACTTAATGATAAATCTATTCGTTTCCCAACGCCAAGTAAATGAGCCAAAATAAGGGAATTCTTCATTTAGATGAACCGATTTTAGAGAAAGCAAAAATTCAAAAAGATCGAACCAATTTAAATATTGAACTTCTTCTTCATAAGGATATAGCTTACTTTTGATTAGCGGAGCAAGATGGTCACTGACGGGAGTGTTTCTTTGTTCAAATCCAGGTTCGATAAGTTTCCCTAGACGGTCATAGAATACAGATCTCGGATCTAATTTGTTTATTAAGTTAAATTCACGATCGTAGTCAAGTGAATAGATTTGACGCTCTAAAGCTTCTCGCAAAAAGTTAGTTTTCCTTGAACGAAGTGCAGAAATTCCTACAGTGTAGAGTAGAAGTAAAGCAGGATAAATCTTGATATTATTTACCCATAGGTATCCACTTTCAACCTTTCTGGTACTGAGACGCTCTATCCAGTCACCAACAATATCTAGCCAATCGACTGAGGAATCGTTTCCATATTTGCAAATCGTGGCAATTGCATAGATAGAAGGTGTAGTGGCTGTTTCTAAAATTTGAGCAATTACTGAAATGGTTTCTACTGTTGGTTGCTGACTCAGAAGAGCAGCGAGATCAGGAGAGCTAAGAACAAATTGAACCTTGGCGATTTCCTTTTCCTTTACCTCTTCCATGTCTTGAACACCGAAGGGAGACTCAAGTAGTTTTTTAACAGAGGTTTGAGCCTCTGTTAGGGTTTCAAACGAAATTTCAAAATTGGGAGAAGTTAGAACTGGTTGCGTTGGCAGTCTGAGCGCCTGTTCGATTGATTTTGCTTCCTGCTGTGCTGCTCGTCGCTCTCTATCCTCCCTAGTGATTTCTAAAACTGATGCAGTAATATGTCGGAAAACTTTCTCTCTGAACTCTTCAATAGTTTTATAGGTATCAGTCAATCCTTCCTTGTTTAACTCCTCTTTGTATTTTAGAAGGCGTTCGTACTGTTTTAGATCGATTCCTGAAGGGGGTGCTTCTTTATCCGAAAAGTAGACAATGCAGCGTTTTCCTTCATTATGTGCTCTCTCAATCTCTTCTACAGTACCTGAGTCGGCTTGAGGAGTGGGTGTCCCAAGTCGAGTCCAGAAGACAGCTATCAGGAGATCGCAATTGTCAACCAGTTGACGATTGATAATAGCTTGTCCGCGTTCCTCAAGATCAGGGGTTCCATCTGTTTCGCATCCCAAAGGCATCAGAACCATTTTCATGTCTGAAGAGTGCATTGAGTTCCAGTTGGCAATTTGTTGTCGAATAATTCCCCGCTCTTGAGTAACGTCTCCAGGGCTAGCAATTAGAACACGATAAAGCTTGGTATCAACTGGCATATTGTTGGGGTAATATTCTACTACAAGATTAACGATAATTACCTGGATCATCACCCTGAGTGATTTCTGAGTTTAAGTTTTCCTCTATGCCTCCAAAATTATCTTCAATGAAGATAGGAGTAATTTCCGATCGCCCCCTACACAAAATTAGCCGGATCTTGATCTCGCCGATGCTTCAGCAGAATCGGAGAACCTTTGCCATCACCCACCAAAGCCGCCGTTTCCTCCAACGCTTCCCTCAATCGCTTGGCCGCGTAGATGGACATATCGCGGGGCACATTCACCCGATCGCGCAAATACCGCAAAGCCGCATCAGAACCAGCCGGCGGCGTACAAACTTCGCCAGTCATCATCAAAGTTAAAGCACAACGCAAAGCCTCATCGAATAACTTGTCATCAGCAGGATTGACTCGAACGATGTTGCGCTGGTGCTTAATGACGCGGTGAAGTGCTTCAGCGCGGGAGGTTTCCGGTTCTGGATACATCACATCCGGGAGTCCAGCCCAAGGCCCATTATCCACGCGGGCTTTATTGAGTAGCATCTGAGGTTCGCCGTTTTCATAACACCCGCCCATCTGAGGCGGTAAATCGTGGACGTGGGTGTGAAAATCGCTCTGAGTGCCCCGATAGGTAGGGCGCGTTTCCATCGCCGCAAACCAGTCAGCAAAGCGCGGGTTTTCTTCCCGCATCGAGTAGCCTTTGTAGTAGTACAGACTGGCATTCATGCGTTCGACGTAGGGCGTAAAGATGACATCCGCAGTGCCAAATTCATCGAGGAAATAAGGCCCCGGAGTGCTAGCCAAGGCCTTTTCTACCTGGGCGACGACGCTGATAAATTGGTTGCGGTTGTGCTGTTCTACTTTGGCTGAACTTGCTGGGTAGCACAGCCAAGAGCACCAGGCTCTAAATAGCAGTCGCTCTAACCGCCGCATGGGTATTACTGCCGGGTTTTCCATGCCCAAACCCAAGGGGCCATAGACTCGTTCCAGCGCGATTAAGATATCATCGCTTTCGGTGATGATGCGGCCGTCTAGTTCGATCGCCGGTAGCATTCCCGATGGCACTTTCCGCTTGTACCAGCTTTCCTTTTCCCCATAGCAGAACATTGTAACTTTGTCAATACGGTAGGGGATTTGTTTTTCTTCCAGCCACAGCCAGATTTTTTGGCAATAGGGACACCAAGCGTGGTTATCGCGGTACAGGGTGACTCGCACATCGGATTCGGTTTTGCCGAAGAGGCGCAAGCGCGATTGGGCGTTGGTTGGCCCGTTGACGCGATCGACTTCAAAGTCTGTGAGGGCTTCTAATTCTGTCCAGCTTAGGGGGGTCATGCGATTTTAGATTTTAGATTTTAGATTTTAGATTTTAGAGTGGAGAATTGAAGACAGCGATTTCTTCGCGGTAATAATAGAACTTACGCACCAACTCTATTTGTAGGGTGCGCAGTGCGCACCTTACCCCTACCCATAGCGCATTCAACTATTTTTTGGTCTTAGTCCTGAATAAGATAGTTGGTTCTGAGTTAAAAAAGGCTTTGAGGACTCAAGTCCTCACTACAAACGTAACTAGAATTAAGGCGACATTTGCGGAGACGGTGGGGCGTCTTCAATTTTGGCTAGTGCTGCTTTAATTTGGGGAGTGGCCAGGAAGTTTTGGGTAGCTGCGATCAGGCGATCGCCCCAGAGGTTTTCTTTGAGAAAATTTACAGTGGCATAGCGTTTGTCCAATTTCAGGGCGGCTTCTCCCATCGCTAAACCTTTTTCTTTGTCGCCTTTGGTGTAGAGTGCCACTGCTAGAGCTAGCATTGATTCTGCTGCTTTGTTGTCGATCGCGATCGCCTGTTCCCAGCGTTTTATAGCGCCATCGGCATCTCCCATTTCGTATTTGACTAATCCGATATTATTAATAGCGGGCCACAGGTTTTTTTCTAAAGCAAAGGCTTTTTCGTATTGGGCGATCGCCCGATCGAACCGCTTTAGCTTATAAAAAGCATTGCCTAAATCAAATAATGCACCTGGAGTGTCTGGTTTTAATTTCAACCCTGCTTGCAAATATTCGGCTGCTTTCTCGTAGTTCGCTTTCCGAAAGTGAGCTTCTCCCAATACAAATTTAATTGAAGCATTTTCTGGCGACAGAGATTGAGCTTGCCCCAAAGCTTCAATGCCTTTGTCAAACTGCTCGACTTGAAGATACAAGCTGCCTAACAAAGTCCAAGTTTGAGCATTCTTGGGGGCTAACTGTGTCGCTAGTTCGGCTCTGGGTACGGCAAGTTCGTACTGCTGGAGTCTGGCTAACTGGACGGCTTCTTCTGCAAGGCTCAAGGCTGTCTGTTCGAGTTGGGCCGAGTCAATTTTCAGGGTGTAAGGCAGGAGTGCCTGTGCCACAGCAGGCTCGGGCATTGCTCCCAAACCGAGTGCGAGTAGCAGAGATAATAGTAGAGGAATCCGATTAGGCACGCGATCAGCCCCAGCAAAAAATATAAAGGTTTCTCGATCGCCTATAATAACCCATATTTTTGAGTTTTGATATTGCTTCCTGACTCGCAACGCTGCGCGGTTTTCAGTTAAATAGTTCCCAAATTCTGTCTGCACTCAGGAATAATAGTTTTTCTTCACTGCTTTAGAGAGGACTTCAGTCCTCTCTAAAAACCCGGTAAATTATTCATTTTCAGCAACTTGAGTGAGTTAATAAAGTCTGTTGAATTTTGTCTAATAATTGTGCTTCCGACAAGGAAGAAGGCAAAATTTTGGCAGATACTTCTTGCAGCAGAAAGTCGATCGCCTCGGATTCCGAATTTACAACAGACCGATAATCCCAGACTAAAATCGGCAATTTTACTGGCATTTCCCGGAGGTTCGATAGCGCCTGCAGCATAGCGGTTGATTCTGAGGGGGCATCTCGCAAGCACAGCAAAACTAAGTCAACGCTTTGATATTGCAACTGCTGCAAAACTTCTGTCCAGCAGGGAGCGATCGACCCTCGAAATCCTGCGGTGTGGATGTATTGAATCAAACCTTGAAAGTTGGGAGTAGAAAACTTGGAATTGGAATTAGGAATCTCGGCATTGGTTGGTCGATCGCGATTTTCCAATTCTCCCGTCGGGTTCCCCCCAGCAGTGCGGTGCAAATCGGGTAAAGTCGAAATGTCGGCAAATAAAATGCTGGGCTTCCAACTCATGCCTGCAGCGACTTGAATCACTTGCCACAATGCACTAGCCACCAACCCAGTACCCGAAGTTTCACTGTCGTCGGGACTGCGGGTAGCCAAACAGGGAAATACCGACAATCCTTTGACTTGATTTGCCAGTTTCGTAGTTGTGGGGTCTAAAGTAACCAAGGGGAGAGAACCCAAATTTCGAGACCGACTTAACTCTTCGATAAAAGCTGAGGGGTTTTGCAGTTGACTTGTACCGTCCAAGACGATCGCGTCGGGGCGCCAAATTCTGGCCACGAGTTCTGCTTGGCCGAGGTCGTCTGCTTCTAAAACACGGCAGTAGTTGGGGTTGAGCAATAAAGCGGAACCTTGAGAGGAACTGTTTTGCGGGCTGAGCCACAACACGGTTAAAGAACTCCTCACTTTGGCGCTACTAGAATTACTGTGGCCGATCAAGTCTGCCAGCAGCCGCCGCAAAGCGGGTTCTTCCACCGGCAAGCTCAAAAAGCCTTCGGCTCTGTTGACACTGGCCCGTTCTTTTTCGCCTCTGGTGGCCGTGACGATCGCCGGAATCGATCGGGTATCCGGGTCGCTCTTGAGCAGCGTCAGCACGTCCCAACCGGACAGCAGCGGCAGCAGCGGGTTGAGGAAAATCGCTTCGGGACTGAACCTGCGGGCTTTTTCCAGCGCTTCGGTGCCGGAACGGGCGACTATTACTTGGTAGCCCAAACCCGAGAGGACGGTGGTTAAATCTTCGATATATTTGGGAACAGCTTCGACTATTAATACTAAACGAGAGCGAGAATTGGCGATCGGAGTCTGAGATTTTGGTTTTAATAATTCTTCCTCGGCGGCTGTACGTGCTGGGGATTCTTCTCTACTGTTTGCCGGAGGATGTGGCGGCAGTAGCAGGGTAAATTGAGAGCCTTGGTTTTCTGAGGAAATAAACGAAACGTCTCCGCCGTGGAGCCGAGCTAGGCGTTGAGTCAGTACCAGTCCCAGTCCAGTTCCTTGAAAGCGCCTGGTGAGGGGGCTTTCTAGTTGTTGGAATTTCTGAAAGATCAGGTGCTGTTTGTCGGCGGGGATGCCGATGCCGGTGTCCCAAACTGTGAATGCGAGCCAGCCTTCCCAAACATTTACTTTCAATCCGATTTTGCCGCCGGCTTCGGTGAATTTTAGGGCGTTGGAAAGGAGGTTAACGAGCATTTGCCGCAGTCGCAGTTCGTCGGCAATTAAGTGGCTCAGTCCCGGTTCTATTTCGAGTGTAAATTCTATTTGGGCGGAGGGTTCTGCGTTTGCTGCGCCGTTTGTTTTGCTCGGCTCCGGAGGGGCTTTTTCTTCTTGCTGTTGCAGTTGTTTTGCTTGTTCAAAGGCTCTTTTGCAGGTAGCTGCTATTTCGACCGGTTCGGGAATTAGTTCGAGCTGCCCGGTTTCCATCCGGGTCAAGTCTAAAATGTCGTTAACTATTGTCATCAAATGCCGCCCGCTTTTATGGATTAGTTTGGCGTAGCGTGTTTGGCGGTCGTTGAGTTCTCCGATCAATTTATCTTTGAGGAGGCTCGACAAACCGAGGACGGCGGTGAGGGGGGTTTTTAGTTCGTGGCTGATGCAGGATAAAAATTCGTCTTTGAGTCGGTTGAGGTGGATTAAATCTGCGTTTTTCGCTGCTAGTTCTTTGGCGACTAAATGTTCTTCGGTGACATCTTGTCCCATTACTAAAATTAGCTTGTCTGAGAGTGGCTGTTTGACAAATTGCCAGATCCGTTCTTGACCTTTTTGTACGGGGCACTCGCAAATGTAGGTGTCTGGTTTGCCGGCCATCGGACACCAAGCTGGAGCGGTTAATGTTGAGGGGGAGGCTGCAGCGTACAGGGGGAGCGGGCAACTGGTGGCTGGGGTTAAATCGCGAGCACCCGATCTACTTGCTCCTACTAGGCTCATGCACTCTTGGGTGATGGCTTCTACCTGCACGCTCTTGTATTCGGTTGTTAAATGGCTGGGTTTGTGGGGCGAGTGTTTGCGCAAATTTGCTGCTGGTTCTGGAACTGGTTCGGGGCCTGCTCCCAGCAAAGTCCGCCACGCTGCGTTTTGGCTGACTATTTGTGCGGTGGGGGTTTGCAATCTCAGGGGTAGGGGCAGTTTTTCTAGGAGTTGGACTAGGGAGTTCAGGTTTTCCGAGGGTTTCAATCCTGCTTCGAGAAAGCGCACTTGAGCGTCTAGGGCGGTGGCGATGGCTGCGGACACCGGCCTTAATTCAATTTCTTTGACGGCTGTTGGCTGCTCTGTGAGGCTGCCGATCGAGCTGCTGTTGAGTGCGGCGAATTGCAGCAAGCTCAGGCTGTCTAGGATTCCTAAAAATTTACCGCTGGCATCTGTGAGGGCGATCGGGCTGTTTGAGGAGCTGCTGGAGGTTTCGGGGCTTGGCCGGGCTGGGGTGTTCAGTTCCTCTGTTTGCAGGTACTGCCAGAATTCGCTGACGCTCAGAGCTGCGGGTAATGCCCTGACTGGTTCGATCGCGATATGGCTTTCTGACAAAGGTTGCTGCCCGTCGTTTGTACGATCTGCCGCGCGGGCCCAAAGGCTGCGGAGGTAAACTAATCCCAGGGGCTGTAGCTGTTCGTTGACTATTGCGACTCGATCGCAGTTCCTGGATCGGAAAATTGACTGCAGCGATTCTAGCGCCGCCGTTTGGAGGCACAGCGGCACTGGATCGATAAAATTTTTGAGACTGGGGCTGGTGGTTGACATAACAAACCTGAGAGTCTGCTATAGATAGCAGTAATATTTTTTAGACGTAATGTAGCTGAGGATTTCTGTATCTTATTTGTTTTATATCAGTTCGCTAGTATGCCGGGGCTCTGCACCGAGACCTGGGAGTTCGATGCCTGCACCTGATTTGAGGCGACTAGCAATTATTTTAAGGCTTAAGCTTAATTGCAGAAATCAAGCTCAGGGTGCTTGACACAAAAACAAAGGAGTACACTCGGATTATTCCTGTGCTGCAAACACATCGCTTATTTTGCGGTTAAGATTGGTTAAAATAAATGTTGAGATGATTGTTAAAATGTTAAGTTTTTTGTAAAGGAGATATCAACTCTGAGCGATCCAGCACTTTCGGGCAACTTAGGTGGTGCACCTACAGCTTTGCTTCCCCAACTGTCTATCGGTATTTTTGTCCGCTCTGAGGAAATCGCAGCCTCCGCGATCGAGCTTTTGAGGGGCGAACGCTATGCTTTAACGCACATTAAGTCGGCCGTGGAGTTTTTGGGGTTCCTTAAGCAGAATTACCACCTTGATTGTTTGATTTTTGAGGTGGATGGGGATCTGCGATCGCTTCTGGGCAAGCTGCAAGAACGATCGATCTTTTTGCCTGCGGTGATTTTTTCGCCCCAGCCCGGGGTGGAAGAAAAGCCCCAAGCACCATATTCAGATGGTTTTGAGGCGGCAGCCAGTACCGCCAACAATAGTCAAGAGGAAAGCTGTACTTTTTTTTATCACCCTGCTGAGGTGCAACTGGCAATCGCTCGATCGAGCGAAATAGGTTCAGGTATCGATCGGGCGATCGCACAATTTCTGAAACTTTCAACTCCGGTTCCTGTCAATTACCAATCCGCAACGGTCGATGCGACGGCCCAATTAACTGCTCAAAGTTTGCTAAGCCGACAGCAGAGGCGACTTGCGGAAAAATTACGGGAGCGATTAGGATACTTGGGAATCTATTATAAAAGAAATTCCCAGATTTTTTTGCGAAATCTGTCTGGATCGGATAAGCAAAAGTTTTTGGAGCAACTTAAGTCAAGTTATCGCCACATCCTTTTGCATTATTTTTCTCAAGATACTGCGGTCAACAATCAAATAGATGAATTTGTGAATTTGGCTTTTTTTGCTGACGTTCCCGTCACTCAAATTGTTGAAATTCACATGGAATTGATGGACGAGTTTGCTAAACAGCTAAAATTAGAAGGGCGCAACGAGGAAATATTGCTCGATTACCGCTTGACTCTGATTGACGCGATCGCTCATATGTGCGAGATGTACAGGCGATCGATTCCGAAAGAGGCATCTCAAGGTAAAAGGTAGAAGGGATTCGGCAGAATTTAAGAAAGAAGAAGGTAGAAGAGAGAATTTAACAAAGAAGAAAGAAGAAGACAAACGGCCGCGCGATCGCGAGGCGGAAATTATTATAAAATAACAAAGAACAGCGGATTTAAGAGAAATAACAACTATAACTAACATCTGACAACTAATACTCAACATTAAAAAAACTTCATGAGTTCTCTGAAAAAAACCTACGTTCTGAAGCTGTACGTTGCGGGGAATACTCCCAACTCCGTGCGAGCTTTAAAAACCCTCAAGGACATTTTAGAACAAGAATTTCAAGGAGTCTATGCGCTGAAAGTCATAGACGTTCTCAAAAATCCTCAGCTAGCAGAAGAGGACAAAATATTGGCAACCCCAACGCTGTCGAAAATCCTGCCACCGCCGGTGCGAAAAATTATTGGCGATTTGTCCGATCGCGAGAAAGTTCTGATAGGATTAGATTTGCTCTATGAAGAACTTCGCGAAGAAGACCTGAATTCATAAGATAATCAGGTGAGAGTCAGTCGATTTTAGATTTGAGGCTTCGGCGTGAGACGTTCGGCGAGCGCTCAGTCGAGCCGTCGAGTCGCGCTCAGTCGAACGATTTGAGATTTGAGATTTACTCCACAGATGAATCTGGGAGCTTGAACAAGAGTCTAAAATTTTGATTTTTCGACGACAGGAGTACGTGGCACGGTATCTGTTTTTGGGAGAGTCATTAGTCAGCAGTCAGCAGTCATTAGTTATTGAGCAAGAGCCAAAACTAAAAGCTGGGTACAAAGACTCATGATCGGCGGTTAATGAGTGACAACTAAAGAATACTGAGAGTTGACAAAAATCGACATGAATGAAATTAGTCAAACGGTTCAACGACAAGGATTGGTAACGGGAGGAGTTGAAAAAATTCGCACGATGATTGAGGGTTTCGATGACATCAGTCACGGCGGAATGCCGGTCGGCAGAACCACCCTAGTCAGCGGCACGTCAGGAACGGGCAAAACTTTATTTGCCGTACAATTTCTCTATAACGGAATTACCCATTTTGACGAAGCTGGAGTGTTCGTAACTTTTGAAGAATCTCCGACAGATATTATTAAAAATGCTTGCAGTTTCGGTTGGGATCTCGCACAGTTAATCGATGAAGGCAAGCTATTTATTTTGGACGCTTCCCCCGATCCAGAAGGTCAAGATATCGTAGGAAATTTTGATTTATCAGCCTTAATCGAGCGAATTCAGTACGCCATTCGCAAGTACAAAGCCAAGCGGGTTTCTATAGATTCGGTGACAGCCGTATTTCAGCAATACGACGCTGCATCTGTAGTGCGCCGAGAAATTTTTCGCTTAGTTGCGCGCCTCAAACAAGTAGGAGCAACTACAGTTATGACTACGGAACGGGTGGAAGAATACGGTCCGGTCGCTCGGTTTGGAGTGGAAGAGTTTGTGTCGGATAATGTGGTGATTGTTCGCAACGTATTGGAAGGAGAACGCCGCCGCCGCACCATCGAAATTTTGAAGTTGCGGGGTACAACTCACATGAAGGGCGAATATCCTTTTACTATGACTAATGACGGAATTAATATTTTCCCATTGGGGGCGATGCGATTAACTCAAAAGTCTTCAAACGTACGGGTTTCTTCGGGCGATAAAACTCTCGACGAGATGTGCGGTGGCGGTTTCTTCAAAGACTCGATTATTTTGGCTACGGGTGCCACGGGAACCGGCAAAACGCTGTTGGTGAGCAAGTTCTTGCAGAATGCTTGTATGAACGGCAATCGGGCGCTGCTGTTTGCCTATGAAGAGTCGCGGGCTCAGTTGTTCCGCAATGCTTATTCTTGGGGCATTGATTTTGAGGAAATGGAACAGAAAGGACTGCTAAAGCTGCTGTGTACTTACCCGGAATCTGCAGGTTTGGAAGACCACTTGCAGACTATTAAATCAGAAATTGCTGAGTTCAAACCTTCTCGAATTGCTATAGACTCGCTGTCGGCCTTAGCTAGGGGTGTCAGCAATAATGCTTTCAGGCAATTTGTGATCGGAGTGACAGGTTTTGCGAAGCAGGAAGAAATAACTGGCTTTTTTACGAATACAAGCGACCAGTTTATGGGTTCTAATTCGATTACGGACTCCCATATTTCTACGATTACTGACACGATTATTATGCTGCAGTATGTAGAGATTCGAGGAGAAATGTCCCGGGCAATTAATGTCTTTAAGATGCGCGGTTCGTGGCACGACAAAGGGATTCGGGAATACACGATTACTGAAAGAGGGCCACAAATTAAAGATTCGTTCCGTGGTTACGAACGGATTATCAGCGGTTCTCCGACTCGGATTACCATTAATGAGAAGAGTGAGCTATCGCGGATTCTCCAGGGTGTGCAAGGTCAAGAGGATGAGGATATTTGAGAGTTCGCAGTGATTCGTCGTTAAAATGAGGTTGGGTTGAGCTAGGAAACCCAACTTTTTTAATTTGAGAAGTTTGTGAACATTTATAGCAAGCGCGACAATGTTTTGGAGGTTCTTAATTGCTGAAATATGAGCTTTTATTGCCTTCTGCATAAGCCCGTTCTGCTATAGCAATCCCACTAAATAGGTTGTGGTAAAAATCTAGGGGTAAGCTGTTGTGCCTCTAAATTGTATATTTCAATGACATCTCAAAAATCATAACATCCTGTCCCCATCCGATTCTCGAACATAACAGAAAATCTTTCTGACTTAGCAGCTTAGTGCCGCGTCGTACCTATCCCTACTACCCCTAGATTAGGGGAACCACGGGCGATTGCCTCTACAAAAATATTAGAACTAATTTTATTATCAAAAATCATTATTTACACATCACTACCAGTATTGGTATCTCCCTATATCCACAAGATGCAATGAATGTTGATACCTTGCTCAACAATGCAGATATTGCCCTAAATCGTGTTAAAGGATCGGGGCGCAATACCTATAGTTTTTAGACAGCAACAATACCTTCGCCCGAATCGAATACCCTAGCTATTGGCGATCGAAATCGCTTGAATTGTGCTGGGAATGCGAATGCTTGCTGTATGAGCAACTCAGCTCTATTTGCAAACAAGTAGCCTTGCTGGTGTTTAAGTTCTCCTAGGATGGCATTCTCCTGAACTAGGTTGGATTCCTCCCGATCGATTTATTCCCATCGCCGAAGAAACAGGATTGATTTTGCCATTGGGAAAATCAATTTTAGGGCAAGCTTGCTGACAATATCAGCAGTGGCTAGGAGCAGGAATAATTCTTCCTAAGATTGCGGTAAATCTGTCGGCACGTCAACTCATCCAAGCAACTTTAATTAGTAAGAGCGGTCGCATTCTTGAGCGCACCGAGATCAAGCCGAAATATCTAGAGCTAGAGATTACCGAAACGGCAATGATGCTTCATTTTGACATTACATACAATGTTTTGAGCCTATTATCAGAGCGTGGTATTCGGATTTATGTCGATGATTTGGGGACTGGCTATACTGATTTTAACTACCAGAAAATTTTTCCGGTGAAATCGCTCAAGATGGATCGCTCATTTGTGCGCGATTTAGCCAGCGCTCCGATCGCGGAATTGACAAAGCCCTACTTGCAATGGCACATGGCTTAAATCTGAGCACAATAGCCGAAGCAATTGAAACCCCAGCGCAATTGCAATAGTTACAAGCTCTCGGCTGTGAAATCGGTCAGGGTTATATGTTTAGCAAGCCTGTCAGTGCTGAGGTTGCCACTCAATTAATCTGACATCCTGAATTGTTGTCTATCCCTATTTGGGATGAGCAATCCTTATAAAAGCGCCCAAAAGTCTTATAATCAACTTAATGTTCGTGTCGATCAAATGACTCAAAAAATTTTTTGGCGGAATAATATAAAAGTATTTGGACAAGGCACCCAGACCATGATGTTTGCTCATGGATTTGGGTGCGATCAAAATATGTGGCGTTTCGTAACACTGGCCTTCGAGAAGGACTACAAAATTATCCTATTTGATTATGTAGGTTCTGGAAAGTCTGATATTAGTGCCTACAGTTCTGAACGTTACAGCGACCTCTATGGCTATGTTCAGGATGTCCTCGATATCTGTATAGAATTAGCCTTGACTGATGTGATTTTTGTCGGCCATTCTGTCAGCAGTATGATCGGCATTCTGTCCTCAATTCAAGCTCCTAATTACTTTAATCGCCTGATTCTCCTAGGGCCTTCACCCTGCTACATCAATGATTTACCAAATTATTACGGAGGGTTTGAGCGCAAAGATATTGAGGATCTCCTCGATATCATGGAGAAAAATTACATTGGTTGGGCAAGCTTTATGGCGCCAATGGTGATGCAGAATCAGGATCGTCCTGAGTTAAGTGATGAGCTTGAGACAAGTTTTTGCTCCACGGATCCGGTGCTTGCAAGTCGCTTTGCCGAGGTGACTTTTTACTCGGACAATCGCAGTGATTTACCCAAGGTGTCAGTACCTTCACTGATATTGCAATGTGCTGATGACGTGATCGCTCCCACCGAGGTAGGGCATTACCTCCACCACCACCTGCCTAAAAGTACGCTACGGCTGATGACAGCTACGGGACATTGCCCGCATCTGAGTCATCCACAAGAAACGATCGAGATGATTAAGGAGTATTTGAGTGTACCTCATACTACCTGATTTGTATGGCAAACATGACCTACCAGATAGACGAGCTACTCAACACGTCACCCTGTGGATTCCTCTCGTTTGCTGACGATGGTACGATCATAATGGTCAACGCCACATTACTGCAATTACTCGGATACGAAACCGATGAACTGCAGGAACGGAAAATGGAATCCATTCTGCCGATCGCCAGCCGGATTTTCTTTCAAACCCATTTCTTCCCCCTGTTGAAGCTCCACGGTAAAGTAGAGGAAATTTACTTCTCATTAAGGTCAAAGCAGGGTAGTGATATACCCATGCTGATCAACGCTGTGCGTCGGAAGAACGGAGAAAAATTCGTCAACGATTGCATCTTGATCTGTATCCGCCAGCGTATTATGTACGAAGGTGAAATTATTAAAGCAAAAAAAGCAGCAGAGGCAGCTATTCTCGCCCAAAAGCAAGCGGAAATCGCTCTGCGGAAACAGTACGACAAGGCGATCTTACTTCAAGAAATTACTCAACACATCCGTCAATCTCTTGATTTGTGTACAATTTTTGAGATTGCTTCGCAGGAGATTCGCCTGTTTCTTGATGCCGAGCGCGTCGGCATATTTAAGTTCTATCCTGACAGTAATTTTGGATATGGTGAGTTTGTTTCAGAATCCGTAGGCGAAGGATGTAAATTGGTAATCATCAATCAATTTAACGACCAGTTTTGTGGTGAACAATACCCTAATATGTATCAAGAAACTAGAATGCAGGTAGTTGAATATATCAATAAAATTGACCTTCAACACTGTTACCGTGCTCTCTGGAAACAATTTCCGGTTCGGGCTAATTTAGTTGCGCCCTTGCTCAATGGAAAAGATTTGTGGGGGTTATTATGTATTCATCAATGTTCTGCTCCTCGGCAATGGGAAGAATTTGAAGTTGACCTTGTTAAACAGATTGCTAATCAGTTAGCGATCGCCATTAAACAAGCAGATATTTTTCAGAAGTTGCAGAAGGAATTGGCAGAAAGGCAGCAAGCCCAAGCGCGAATGAGAGAAATTAATCAACAACTTGCACTCTCTAACGAAGAACTAGCCCGCGCTACTCACCTCTTAGAACAAGTGGTCAATATTGATGGGTTGACTCAAATTGCTAATCGCCGCTGTTTTAATGACCGCTTAGAGCATGAATGGCAGCGGCTATACCGGGAACAAAAACCTATTTCTCTTTTGTTGTTTGATGTGGATTATTTCAAACGTTATAATGATTGCTACGGTCATCAAATGGGGGATAATTGTCTGTTCAAACTTGCTATGACTGTGCAAGAGGTGGTGTACCGTCCGGCGGATTTGGTGGCGCGTTACGGCGGAGAAGAATTTGGCATCATTTTGCCTAATACTGATCTTGAAGGAGCGAGTTCGGTAGCCCAACGGATTCACGCTGCTATTCAAGCTTTACATATTCCTCACAAAACCTCTGATGTGAGCGATGTAGTTACTATTAGTATGGGTATCGCCAACTTGATTCCGATTTCGGAACTATCATCGGCTGACTTGATTGCGCTCGCAGATCGTGCACTCTACCGTGCCAAGGAACAGGGGCGCAATCAGTCCGCGACCTGCGACTACAGCGGCGATTCGATTTTTGACACTGACGCTTAAATCACAATAATTGAGACCTAGGACAAAAATTCGTCCCCGGTCTCTCCAAGTCAGTCATTTTATAAATTTAAATGAGCACGGAGGGATTTGAATCAAAGCCTCGCTCTTGAATTACGAATTTCCGTCGTTCTAGCCATTTTTTGCACCCACTCTGAAAGTCCTGTTTTTGATTTGAGCGAACACTGAGCGACTTACTGTAGGCTGAGTGCATCAGTCAAACTCAGCACTATCAGAGTAGGGACCGAAAGATGAGCGAAAAATCTAATCCTGTCACTGTAAGTACCACCGCAGACTACCTTGTTGGTTACGAGCGGATTCTAGACTACTTCCAACAAGCACAGAAAGAATGCCCCAAGGGCGTAGGGCTAAAAAGAGACAGGAAAGCCAGTGGTGGTTACATAACGTTGCAATTCAAGTTAGGTGACAAGCGGGTCAACAAAACTTGTGGGTGCTACCTGACGATGCAAGGTATTACTGATGCTCTGAGGAAAGCTCATCTAGTTGCTAACGCTTTACAATCCTTCTCTAGCGAGAGTCGATTTTTAGCCTGGTATGATGATGTCATTTTGGATAAAAACGTTATCAAAAATGATTTGATAACGTTTGGGGAGGCGATAGCAAAAGTAGAGAAAGAATACTGGGAGGGACGTACTAAACGCCGTCAACAACGTGATAGGAATAATGCTAGCCATCAAAGCTCCTGGGGATGTGTTTACGGACAATATTTTAAACTGTTACCAAGGGAGGTCATTATAAACTCAGCGGATATTTTGGCTATCATTCACATTAAGAAGCAAGGAACTAAATGCTTCAAGAACTGCTTGTGTGCTATGAAAAAACTAGCTGAAACTATTGGCGATACTGAGTTGCTATGCAGACTTAAAGAAATTGACGGTACACAAACAGAATTTCGGGAAGACCTTCAAACTTTATCAGTGGATGATTTTCTCAAGCTTCGCATTCAGGTTCTCAGTGTCTCAGATGATAAGCGATACCATCTGGAATCGCGCAAACGGTGGCTGTGGGTGTGCTCAATGCAGATGGTGTACGGCTTTCTGGTTCACGAAGTGTTTGCTATTCAGAACATCGACAAACCTTTTAAAACAAAGGATGGCGTTATTATCCCGGCACTGATTGAGCCAAGCAACATAAAGATGATTGCTGTAGTTGGTGACAAGACATTACTCGACACAACGACTAAAACTGGCTACCGACTGTGTGTGCCGATGCTTCCCCCTACTCATCCTGACTTGATAGAGTGCCTAGAAATTAAGTCAGGTCAATTGCCTGAGATTGGTACGTTATCAAGTAATCCGAAAACAATTGCTGGACTGTATAGTGACCGCGCCCAAAATATTTTAAGAAGATGGAATAAAGGTTTTACTCAAACCCACGCTTTACGCCATCTCGCTAATCTCAGCGGTCAAATGGCTGGGATGTCTCAGGAAACAAGAGCTAAAAGTTTGGGGCATTCACCACAGATGAATGAAACTGTTTACAAGCGTCGCGCTAACACTGAGACGACAATTGATTTATTAACTCAGTCTACGAAGGAAGCTATTCCTTTAGGGAGTGCAATTGGGGTACTTAAGCAGTTAGGTAGTGATGTGAAAAATGTCAAACTGCTAGCTGCTATTTACGGCATTACACCTTACGAAGTGATGGAGTTGCTTGCCGAATAATTTGAAACAAAACTTTACACCCCTGTGTTGACAAGGGGAAGGAAGTCTGCGATCGTAAGTAACTAAGGAAGATTGATGCGCGACTGACTAGCGTACCACCGCTAACCAAGTCACGACTTCCCCAAACGTTCATCAACAACGGTTGGAGCCGAATAATTATGCCACATACAGACGATTGTCCTTGCGGACGATCGCAAAATTTAACGTTTGGGCTGGATGACAAAATTGTCCTTGACCGCAAAACTTTCAACCCACATTCCGCAGATGTGTGTGGAAATTTTTTATCAGTTGTGAAAAGTTGGAGTCAAAAAGTTTTTCCGTTTAACT
>NZ_JAUBSF010000167.1:0-5740 GCF_036704615.1 Microcoleus sp. K4-B3 | reverse complement strand
GCACCAATGCTCTTTATGGGTAGTTTGAATGCAGAAGGATTTGAAGGATGGTTATCTTTATATTTGTTACCAGATTTTACAAGTCCATCTATATTAATTATGGATAATGCACCCATTCATCGTAAGACGGTCATTAGACTATTGGTTGAGTCGGCGGGTCATCAGATAATATTTTTACCAAAATACTCTCCTGACTTAAATGATATTGAGCATGATTTTAGTGCATTAAAGAGAGCTAAAATGTATGCGTCTCCTGGCACATCTCTTGATGAAATTATTCGTGCTTATTGTGCAGAAAGAGTGTCTCATACTTATTTGAAATGACTATAAGTCAGACAATTACCTTGCAAACACACTTGAATTGATGCCTTCGCTAACAGGATATTGCCTTGAAGCGTCTGGCAC
The DNA here is from genome assembly GCF_036704615.1 of Microcoleus sp. K4-B3. Classification (NCBI taxonomy): domain Bacteria; kingdom Bacillati; phylum Cyanobacteriota; class Cyanophyceae; order Oscillatoriales; family Microcoleaceae; genus Microcoleus; species Microcoleus sp. K4-B3. The sequence goes on along the minus strand of NZ_JAUBSF010000167.1, from coordinate 5,335 downwards.
TTATTGAGATCTATATTGGCACAGGCTACCTCAAGTCCTGCCAGTTTCAGGCAGACTTTAAAACCATCGCCAACTTTGGAATAACAAATTGCGATCGGTCCTATGATGCTAAAGCAGCCGGAGAGGGCTTCATGAAGCTCTAAAGTGGCTGCCATCTGCTCATCTGCTCTCGTAACTTCCGTCACACCTTCTAGACTTACCAAGGTGGCTAGTCCTTCCCCATCTAGGAATTCCAACGGATCGTGGTCAAGTTCTATCAATTCATGGTTTGCCATAATCTTGCCGCCTTTATTTAGGTTTGAGTTGTTGTCAATTAAACACCTCAGCCAAACAGCAACTACGGTTAGGCTGTGTGCTTGGTGTATGCTCTAATCCTCCTCAAAATAAACTCGGGCAACAATACGACGATCCGCGTATAGGATTATAAAGATCTTGCAACAGATTCTGCTTTTAATAACCCCAATTTTTCCATAGCAACCATCACAGCAGCCGTCCGGGTTTGTACGCTAAGTTTTCCGTAAAGATGTTCTAGATGTTTTCGGACTGTTCCTTCACTGCAACCAAGAATTTTAGCAATTTGGGCATTACTTTTATCTTTGGCAATCCAGAAGAGAACCTCTGCCTCGCGTTTGGTAAGTCCTAACAATTTCAGACCACAAATAGATAATGCTGGCAGTTCTTGTTCCTCTAATAACAAGAGATATTGCTCTCCAATGGGATCGGGAATCAGACGGACGCTCAACTGTTTTTCTGCTTGCTGAATGTACAATGGTAAACAGCTAGATGGAATATCGCCGTTGAATCTGAGTCGCGATATCTGTTGCTTGAACCAATGTTGTAAGAGTTCTGGCAATGAGTGCGGGGCGCGGGATAAAAAATACTGGTTCAACAGTTGTTCGGCGCGTTGAGTAATGAATTGCACCTGCCCTGCAATCTCCACAACTATCGCCCCTACCCGATCCAAAATTTGCTTGACTAATGTCTTAATTAAATTATCTGACTCTTTGTTAGTGCGATCGCTCTCGACTTCGAGAGTAGAATCTTGGTAGGAATTTTGGTAACTTTTGGCCTCAGCTTTTGCTGCTGGGAATTTATCAATACCTTCTGATGTCAAAATAACTGCGCGCTGACGCTTTTGTGTCTGTGAATTCATGGGAAGTATCTCCATTGGCATACAGGGTGAGAATGACGAAACCAGATACCCTTGCGCTGCGGGTATCTAGCTCATGTCACTCTTGTTGAGGTCTACAACTGTAGAAATGCACTCTGAGATTTTTTGAGAGTCCCTGGTTTAAGTTGCTTTTCTTAAGTAATCACTAACTAATAACACTCGCTAGCTGTTAGTTACCAGTCGCATAATCGAGTGACTTGCATAATTTTTATTTTTGTGTTATGTGCAGTAGAGGGTATTGTATAGATTAGCGATCGGCGAAAAATAAAGTGACAGTCAATCGATTTGAGATTTGAGATTGAAAAAAGCGACCCCACGGATTTATCGGGGGGCTTGTACCCTGGTTGCTTTCTGTCAGGAAAATTTTTTATTACTTAATCCGCCAAATATAAATTTCGACATGGGAGACGATCGCGCTTTTTGGAAAAATGCGATCGCTTCCAACACCTAGCCCTGTAAAAAACCCTTAACTAGGCGTTTCTTAATCTTGAAGGCAAACAAGCCTAATCCTGCAACGATCGTGGCAGCAATATTGCTAGGTTCTGGCACTGCTTCAGCAATACTGAGAGAATTGATGCCCACAGCTCGATCGCCCTCAGAACTGCTATAAACGAGCCGCGAGATGTTGGCCACATCACTGCGAACGCCGAGAAACTGCGCTGAATTATCAAGTGCTAATGAGGATGTTCCTTGTGTTGAGAAACTGCCTAACAAATTATTATTACTGTCAAATGCCGAGATCAATGCAGTGAATAGAAACGTATCATCTACCGCTATTTGCGTCCCCGCTGCCGCCACGGGGCGATCGAAGGTAATCGTCAGCGGGCCAGGGTTTCCTACTGCTGGCTGCGGGCCTGGTATTAAACCAGTCAACAAAATGAAATCGCCGCTGGCAAAGTTGGTGGGAATGCCTGGTGAAGGCAAGGTTTGAAAAAGTAAAGGAGGGGTCACTCCAGGAGTTGTAGCCGGGGGAATATTGACATTAACTCCCAGTCCTTGTTCCGAGGTGACTGAGAAGGAATTGGGCAATACTTTAAACGGCGGCTGGAATGGCCCTAAAATCGACCAATCAAGGCGATCTGTACCTCCCAATGCGGCGCGATCGCTTACAAATGTCAGATTAGCAGCTTCAACGGGCGGTGCTAACAAAATTAGCAGAGTGCCGATCGCAGTTCCCGCAGCGGATAGTTTTAGCGATCGCATTTTTTTTGCTGTGGGTACAAATTCCGGCAGGCGATCGCTTTCCAATAGCTGCACTTTGAAGTGTTGAAATTTGTCACAAATCATAATAACTCCTCCATTCAACCTTTCCACAAATTATGACAAAAGTCTGCTCGCGTCCAAACTGAATGTTTAAATTAGGTCGATGTCTAATATACTTTACATCCCGATCGTCAATTATGATTATTTAACAACACATAACATTACGCATAATTTCGTAAAAGTGGCTGCGAGCGACATTTGGTTCAATCTGTAAATAAAGGAACATCCAGCACAAATCCAGGTAAAACATCTTCTCCAGAAAGTTGTGCTGGTAAAGAGCGAACCTCTTTTGTTTGTCCCTGTCGGTAAATTTCTACCTGCTGATTCTTTGGATTAAACAACCAACCCAACCGCACCCCACTTTGCAGGTATTCCAGCATTTTATCTTGTAAGGTTTGCAGATTATCCGATCGCGATCGCAGTTCAATCACAAAATCCGGCGCGATGGGGGGAAATTTCTGTCGTTGTTCTGGAGTGAGTGCTTCCCAGCGAGACAATTCCACCCATGCTACATCAGGAGAACGAGATCCTCCACCGGGCAATTTGAATAGCGTGGAAGAACTAAACACCTTACCTAATTGGGTTTGGCGATTCCAAATATAAACCTCACCGCCGAGATCCATCTCGCGATTACCGCTATCGCCGCCAACAGGAGACATCACAATTAACCTTCCTTCAGCATCGCGCTCGATGGTCAATTCAGGATTACTGAGACAGAGTTGATAAAACTGCTCATCGGTAAATTGAACGCGATCGAGATTAACTTTTAGGGGTAACGTCAGCAAGGTCATCGTCATTACTCCCGATTTTTGAGACCTGATAATTTCTATTTTAATATAATGTTTCGCTTACAATACACTTGTAGCATCTAATAAAAAAGAGCGATCGCACTATGGGAATGACCCTGACCGAAAAAATCTTAGCCAAAGCATCAGGCCGCACTAAAGTTGAGCCCGGAGAAAATATTTGGGTAGAAACAGACGTGTTGATGACCCACGATGTCTGCGGGCCCGGCACCATCGGCGTTTTCAAACGCGAATTCGGTGAGAATGCGAAAGTCTGGAACCCAGACAAAATCGTTCTAATTCCCGACCACTACATTTTCACCAACGACGAACGCGCTAACCGCAACGTCGATATTCTCCGCGATTTTGCCCAAGAACAAGGGATAAAATACTTTTACGACATCACGGATCGATCGGACTTCAAAGCAAATCCCGACTACAAAGGAGTTTGCCACATCGCCCTAGCACAAGAAGGCCACACCAGACCGGGCGAAGTGCTCTTCGGCACCGATTCCCACACCTGCAATGCCGGCGCTTTCGGACAATTTGCCACCGGTATCGGCAATACAGACGCGGCTTTTATCATGGGAACCGGCAAACTATTAATCAAAGTTCCGGCAACCATGCGCTTTGTGTTCAACGGCGAACTGCCGGATTATTTGTTAGCAAAAGACCTAATTTTGCAGATTATTGGTGATATTAGCGTTGCCGGTGCTAACTACCGGACAATGGAATTTGCTGGCGATACAGTTGAGCGTTTGACGATGGAAGAACGGATGACGCTGTGCAATATGGTAATCGAAGCTGGCGGCAAAAACGGCACGGTTGCGCCCGACAAAACTACGTTTGATTACGTTACTTCGCGGACTGATGTGCCCTTCGATTCATTTTACAGCGATGGGGATGCTAAATTTTATAGCGATCGCACCTACGATGTCAGCAAATTAGAACCAGTCGTCGCCAAACCGCACTCTCCCGACAACCGCGACTTAGCCCGCAACTGCCGCGATGTCAAGATCGATCGAGTTTATATCGGTTCCTGCACCGGCGGCAAAACCTCCGACTTCCTGAATGCCGCCCGCATTCTGAAAGGAAATCAAGTCAAAGTTCCGACTTATTTAGTACCAGCAACTCAGAAAGTTTACGAAGATTTGTTTGTCACAAAATACGAAGGTCAAACGCTTTCGGAAATCTTCTTAGCGGCCGGCTGTATCGAACCCGCAGCGCCTTCTTGCGCCGCTTGTTTGGGTGGCCCGAAAGATACTTTCGGGCGGATGAACGAACCCGAAATTTGCGTGTCTACAACTAACCGCAATTTCCCCGGCCGCATGGGGAATAAAGAAGCGCAAGTTTATCTAGCTTCGCCTTACACGGCGGCGGCGTCTGCGCTGACTGGTCACGTCACAGATCCGCGCGAATTCCTATAAGGTAGGGGCAATCCCCCCGTGGTTGCCCAGATCGGGGGTAGGCACTCTTGGCACTACCCCTACAAATCTGTATGAATGATGTAGACACGATAACTAGAATAAAATCAAAATAACTATCTATCTCAAATGTAAAAAATCATGGTAACTGCTCGGATTTTACGCAAGATGTCTGCCGGATTTGTCCTATTAGCTGTTGCCCTATCATGCAGTTCAACTACGACAGTAACTCAAGCACAGAAAAAAGCAGAAAAGCTACAGCCACAGGTTGCTTACGACGATTTAATCGTTGACCATGAATCAGAATATATTATGATTCCAGTTATCCTATCTAGCGATGAAAAAAAATATGGACACAATCCTATCTCATCAAAATTAAGTTTTTCAAGGAACCGTCGTATGATTGGTTATAATATGATTTTTTATAACAAAACTAACGGGGAATCTAATATTTTATTAAACAGAAAAGCGTTAATATCTAAATTTGAATATCTGTTAGGTAAAAAAAAGCCAGGAAATCCCAGCGATCAAAATGGACAAACAAGTCAACCCAAGCAAAATCCCTCAAAAAAAGTATCCAGCAAGCCTCAGGATCAATTGCTATTGTTTTATATCATAAGCTGTTTCGCATTAAAACTGGTATAATAATAAATCACAAGTCACAGAAAAGCCAGAAGTATGCCAGCCAAAAA